>VBJK01000088.1:11284-39712 GCA_005879655.1 Chloroflexota bacterium
AATGCGGTCCCCATTGACAAAAGTGGAGTTCTTGCTGCGTAGATCGACGATACGGTACCCGCCGCGTACCTGTTCAAGGCGAGCATGGTGGCCAGAAACTTGTGGGTGGCTCAGCACAACATTGTTATCTGCCAGGCGACCAAGCGTGATCTCTTTGGTTCCTAATGGAATGGGTCGGATCTCTGGCAGCTGCTCTTGTGGTGCTCCAGTACCGTCGTTATAGGTCAGCGTGACGAAAGAGCCGTGCTCATCGCTAATGCGGAAGAGGTCGCCGCGTGCTAACTCTTTACGGAACTGTTCGTCACCACGGATGACGCGTCCTGCGTAGTCGATGCCGTTGAGGGTGCGACCATTGCGCGCATTGGGATGCGGATGGATGAAGACCAGTTGATTGCCTTCGCGCCTGATCTGTGCATGGAAGCCAGAGACGGTCGGTCGATCAATCACGATGTCGCACGAGGGATCACGTCCAATGCTAATAACAGGCTTCGTCAAGGTATGAATTTGTTTGTCCTTGTCGGTGTTACTACTTATTTCCAGGGTAGGCGTCCCTGGACTATTCGCATTGGCAAAACTCTCTGGTGCTCGTAGCGTGCCCATGTCCATGCTACCCCCTATAGAAGACGCAGCTTCTGGCTTGAACGGATAGGGCGAAGGAGATTTTTGTACGCTAGGGGGCGTGGGGATCTGAGATTGACGTGATGCTTGTTGGGCTGGTGGAATGGGAGCTGGCGCGCCAGCAAGGGTGGCAAGCTCAGGGTTTACTGCACGCGGCGGTTGTTGGACAACCGCGCTAATCTGGAAGAGGAATGTCGTAGTTACTCCTAGCCCGATTGTATCATTGTCAGTAATGGTAGCCTGCTGGATATCCCGCTGGTTGAGCGTGACACTATTCTGCGGTACCAGCTTGATAATAGTCCATGATCCATTGTTCCAATTAATTTGGAGATGATGCCGCGAAACAGAGGGATCAGGGATAACAATATCATTATTTTGTTCGCGCCCGATGCTAGTAACAGGTTTTGTAATCTGATAGGAGCGTCCTGCCAGAGGGCCTGTCAAGAATTTAATCGAGCTGAGCGCAGAAGGTCCTTTTACCGCGTCCATGTAAGTAAGCGTTGCCGCACATAGCAACCGCCCCTGTGAAGGCGCGAGCGGAAATCGTACGGCATCTCCTTTCTATGTGATATCTGATGGGTACATTGTCTGTGACCATTGAGGCATTGAAGAGCTGGAATATATCTTAAATAATTCTTCATCTTCGCGCCTATTATAATTGATGGCGTCCATCTGCGCAACCGCAATGCTATGCCACTGCCTGGTTGATCTTTATATTTCCTGTGCTCACATCGAGGATGAGCGAGGCTCCTAGCGCCGTCCCCACTGTTGGATCGAGTGGCCCATGATAATTTACCGGCCCGCCATTGTTGTTAACATTGATCGGGAAATCACTGTGGATTGCCCCCACATTGGTATTGGCATCAAGGGTCACGTTGGGATTGCCAGATAATGTGACATTGAGGTTTCCCTGCTCGCTTTGCATAAAGTACCTGAATGACTGATTAGCGTTCTTAGAAATCTCTATGAGGCCGTTGAAGAGCACGTCACCTTGTCGCGTTTCCAGATGAGAATTGTCAGCCAGGATCGCATGTTCCACCTTGACATTGCCAGCGCCTCCCCGCAGGTTGAACACACCGCTCAGGCCATCCATGGCGATATCGCCAATGGCATCTTCCACATCAAGCTGCATAAATGAGCCGCTCGCCGGTAGCGCCGCTTGAGGAAGCTTAACCGTGATATCTACCGCGTGGCTGCTTGCTTGCAGGAAGTTGGTCGTATTGGGCATCGTGACATTCACGATCAGCGCATTGTCAGGATTGCTGCCGCTGGTGGTAGGCGTAGCTAGCGAGGTGGTCTGCGTTGAGGGTGTTTGTCGCTTAGTGCAAGTCAGAGCATTGCTAAGGTTGTTAGGTGGCTGTATTTCTACCGCCATGCGTGTAAATTCCTGTTCTGCCTCTGCCTGAGTGGCCGCTTTAACCATCTTGGTATGCTGTACGGTAACGCCGTTGGCATTTGGATCAACTTTGACCGATACATTGCCAATTTTATTACAAATTTGTATGGATGAGATGGTGGTGAGAGGAACCTGTGTACTGCTATCCCTGGTAAAGGTTTTCGGATTCCCCAGTCCTGGGATGCCGAGGCCATTCTGTTGCGGGAGACGTATGACGAAAAAGAGCACAGCAGCGATGGCTAGTACTACTGTCGCTACGATCCCTAAGCCACAACCGGCAAGCAGCGCAGGCCAGGAGCGGCGTTTACGTCGTGGTCGTGTTCTTGGCGGAGCTGGACGCCTCCGTGCCGTTCTAGGGGGCGCTGCATGGTGATAGTGGTAGGAATCTTCTGGTTGATACTCTGGCTCTTGTCCTCTATTGCTACCGCTGCCCATATGTTGTGTATGCCTCGCTTTCCTATCTATGCGATCGAGTCTCATCACTACTACGAACAACCCTTGCTTCTGGTTTGTTTCTTGCTATTTCTTTTTCTACACCCAATTTTGGCCTTGCCAGCGTCTAAATAATAGGGGGGATGCCGTGCTGTATAATAAAGAAACTATGTATAATCTTCGTCCAAATACTTAATGAGAGGAATTTTATGGCGAAACGCAATGTCTGGCAATCTTTCCTGGTGAGTGGTCTGCTTGTGCTGACTTTTCTCCTGGCTGCATGTGGTGACACAACAACACCCCCAACCGCGCAACAGCTTATTAGTAATGCGCAGGCCGCTATTCGGCAAGTCAAGTCTTATCATTTCAGTCTGGTTGCTGATAATCTGGATACCGGTGTACAGGGCGTGAAGAGTGCCGAGGGTGATGTGGTTGTTCCTGATAAGTTGAAGGCAACGGCGAGTGTATTTGGCTTTGGGGGGACTGCGACACCACTGCAAATTATTGCTATTGGTGACAAGCAGTACATTACCAATCCTATCACTAATGCTTGGCAAGAGGCTCCTAATCTGATTGACCTGCGCAAGTTGGCAAATCCACAAACGGGCTTAGCAGCTGTGCTGGGCAATATCCAGAATCCGAGTACGCCGAAGGAGAGTGATGTAGATGGCAGGGCTTGCTGGAGCACTGACGGGCAACTCGATGCAAAATATCTCGCTGGTCTTATCGGTGGTACTGCAACAGGCAAGATGGTGCCGACGACTACCTGTATTGGGAAAAACGACAACCTTCCCTACCTGATCCGTATGAATGGGATCATTGTACGGGGGGATAGCGAGAAGACGGTGCGTACCTTTAAGTTCTCGAACTTTAATGAAGATATAACCATTACAGCTCCTCCAATCCAGTAACTGTCCAAGAAGAACTCAAAAAATTAGCAATCGCTTTCGAGTTCTTCTTGATAAAGAGAACCTTTTCAAGCTTCTGACAGCAAGATATAATGGTGTCATTATCGCTGGCTGAATAAGGAGAGCTTGTAATCAGGAGTAAGAGATGAGATATGGCAGATAAGCGGCATTTTTTGATTCGCTTTTGGGGAGTGCGTGGAAGCTATCCTACCCCTGGGCCACATACTCTTCGGCATGGCGGGAATACCTCTTGTGTTGAGGTGCGGGCAGGTGAGCATATGCTGATTTTTGATGCAGGCAGTGGTATTATCCGTCTGGGACAGGAACTTATGCAGCACATCGAGGGTGATAGACTGGGCCTTTCTCTGTTTATCACGCACGCTCATGGTGATCATCTGGTTGGTTTTCCCTTCTTTGCGCCGCTCTTTGATCCTCGCACGCAGCTCCATCTTTTCGGGCCTCGCTTGGCAGGACGCAATATTGAGCAAATCGTAACCCTGTTGATGTCTCCTCCGTATTTTCCAGTAGATGTGCGTCAGTTACCATCACACCGTACTTTTCATACTGTTACTGATGAACGGTGTATTGTCTGGCAGCAGGATGGAACTCCGGTAGTTAGTGGCAAGCTCCAGGGGAAAAATCAGCTGGCGAAGGAACAAGGTGAACTGCGGGTGGTGGCGAAATTTACTCAGAGTCATCCGCGTAATGGCGCGATCATTTATCGCATCGAATATGCAGGGAGACGGGTCGTTTATGCCACGGACGTGGAGTGGAGTGATGGCTATGATACAGACTTCCTGACATTTATTGAAGGTGCTGACCTTTTGATCCACGATGCGCAATATACTGCTCATGATTATCAAGAGATGAAGCATGGTTATGGGCATAGTACCATAGAGATGGCGACTACTGCCGCTCGTGAAGCGCATGTGGGTGAATTGATACTCTTTCATCACGAGCCAACGTACGATGATAATCAGTTGGATCACATGGAAGCTCAAGCGCGCGGGCTTTTTGCTCGTACGCGCTCGGCATGCGAAGGTATGGAAATTGATCTTTAAAAGAAAGACTATTGAGTTATGAATGTTGTTTTGTCTTTGATGATTATTGCCTCGTTTCTTGGCGCAGTCGCGCTCCATGAGTGGTCTCATGCATTAGTAGCATCCTGGTTGGGGGACTCTACGCCACGAACGGAGGACAGACAAACACTCCGTCTCCCTTCGCATGTCGATCCTGTTGGTCTGATCCTCTGCATTGTGCTGGCTTTCAGGGTATTGGGTGCTGGACCTATGGGGCTGGGTTGGGGGAAACCTGTCAAACTTGATGCCTGGAAGATGCGTGTTGGCCCCAATGCTGGTGTGCTGCTGGCCACGCTGGCAGGACCCGTATTCAGCTTTTTGCTGGGTCTGTTGGTTGCACTGATCGTGCATTTTCTCGGTCCCATACTCTTGCAAAATATTGCCGCATCTTTTCTGTTGCAGTTGTTGATTGTCTTTGCTAGCGTCAACATCTGCTTGGCGCTTTTTAACCTCGTTCCCCTCTATCCCCTCGATGGTTATCAAATTCTCTATACATTGCTACCTAGTAAGCAAGCTGTACAATTTTCGCGCTGGGCTGTGCCTTATGGTCCATTTATTATTCTGATCTACTTTTTCCTCTTGCCCTTTCTGGCATCGCTCTCTGGGCTGGATGATTTTCCTTTGTTTCTGCTTGGCAAATATATTTTGCAGACATCGCTCTCTCTGATAGCTCTGGTATATAGCGCTGGTTCCTCAAATCCAGGTTCTCATATCTTCACGGTTTATTTCTGTAGCTGGTTGCAGGGGTGTCGCTAGTGACAAGACTATCTTGTATGAGTGTCACAATGTTGCAATTCATGCATTATCGTTTGCAACAGGTTTATCAGCAACTCGGCTTTGTGCCGCCATTGACGGGGGCAGATTATGAGGAGGTGGCGCGCTGGTTGCCGCCGACCGCCATGGCGCTCTTTCGTACCATGTCCGTTGCTGATCAGCAGCACAGTTTGCGTGTCTGTCGCGGGCTGCAAAGACACGGCTGTACGGAACAAGATTTGCTGGCGGCTGCCTTATTACACGATGTGGGCAAGGCAGCAGGCCGTGTCCCCTTCTGGGCGCGTCCAGCAATTGTGATTGGCAAACGTTGTCTGCCCGCACTGCTGACACATCTGGCAATTTCTCCCGCACTCTCTACTGCGTGCAATGTACCACGTTGGCGGCGCGCATTGAGCTATGCATGGTGGCACGCCGAAGTAGGGGCCGAACTTGCGGCAGCGGCTGGACTCTCGCAACGTTCTGTCCTGTACATTCGCACGCATCATCAGCCGCACGGTCCAGCTGCTCTCTTGCATCAGATAGATGAGGTTTCGTAGTTTATGCTGGAACCGATACAGGCAAATGGACTAACCGAACGTACCAGCCAGCAAACTAACTACGTTGTGCGCCTACCGCTCTTTGAGGGGCCGCTTGATCTGCTCTTGCATCTGATTGAGAAGCGACAAATGGAGATCACGACTATCTCATTAGTGGCCGTGACCGATCAGTACATTGCTTACTTACAGCGCTGGCGCGAGGAAGAGCTACCGCTTGCCAATATGGCCGCCTTTGTCTCGATTGCAGCACGTCTACTCTTTATTAAATCGCAGAGCTTGTTGCCGCAAAGTGTAAAGGAAGAGACGAACAGCGAGAGTGCGACGGTCATGGCTGAAGAGTTGCAGCGTCACCTTGTTGCATATAAGCTGAGCAAAGAGATTGCTGCATTCTTGCGCGCACGTGAAGAGGCTGGTCTGCAAACGTATAGTCGTAGTAGTCTGCTGTCTGGTATCGAGACTCAACTGGCCTGCACGCCTCCTACGCTGACTGGCTTAGAACTGCCATCGCTCGTCCAGGCATTTCAACGCGTGCTCGCCATGCCGGGGCGAACGCCAGTACATGGCAGTGCTCCCCGCCTGATGCCCGTAGCCCGTGTACGCGTGAGTGAGCGTATGGCGGTCATCGTCAGCCGCTTGCAGGAATGTGAGTCTCTGCTACTCTCCGAGATCCTCGCAGACGAGCAATCGCGCTTTGTGATTGTCGTGACCTTTATTGCCGTGCTCGAATTGTGGAAGTGGCGGCGTATCGATGTGCAACAAGAGGGGCTATGGAGTCCGCTTGTGCTGGTGCGTGGTGAACGCTGGCTGGAGGTGGGGGAGGATGAAGTGGAGGATTGATGAATGCTATTAAAGATCGTAATTGCGCAATTTATTGCGCTGTGCTCACTATAAACATCCGTAGCTGCACAGTTTATTGTGCGTGTTTTCTCTACTCATGGCCCTGACGCAATAAATTGCGCAACTACGGTTTGTGCTATAGCTCTCGCTGGTCCAAAAACAGGTTAGATGCCTACCATGCCTTATCGACGTATGCTAGCTTAGTCTGTCCATCTGGTTGCCCAACAAGGACCAGTACTGCTTTCCCAATGACATTCCCATTAGGTCCAAAGGAGATACGGCCACTCACACCCTGGAATGCTTGCGTACCTGTCACCTGTGCTAGTGCCTGGCGCAAATCGTCACCAGTGAAGTTGCTCTTGCCAGCGGCAAGGAGTTTTGTACTGGCATGCAGTAATACCTGTACGGCATCATAGGAAAGCATGGCACACGTATCAGCCATATTATAGCCATATGTCCCCTGACGATATTGATCTTGAGGATCAAAAGACTGCGCATAATCCTTGAAGAACAGATCATTCTGTGGTACGCCCTGATTTTGCTGATTGTCGGCAAAGGCAAAAGATGTAAAGAGTAGCCGTCCATAGCCTTTGTATGTTTCCAATGAGTAGCTGTCCCCCTGGCTCGCAAGCCCATCGCCGCCCATCATTTTCAAACACTTGGAGAGAGCTGGACATGGTGGTAAATGTTGCATCACGATACTCGCGTCATCTACGTATCCGGCAAAGTAGAGGAGATCAGGGTTATTGCTAAGGGCATCTTGTACACTTCTGATCAGTGCAGTCGGATCTCCTTTGACCGTATAGAGGCCGTGGTAGACGATAGCATGGGTACTATCTACAAAGCTCTTACGAAATGCTGCTGCCAGGCTATGGCTATAGGGATTATTGGGATCTTCAAATAGTGCTACGCGGTTGTCTTGCAGAACCTGTCTGGCATAGTCTGTGGCGACCTTCGCCTGTTGTGTATCAGAGGGGGCCACCCGAAAGAAATGGGATGACCTGCCGGTCAGCATATCGCTAGTAGCGGTCGGAGAGACTAGCGGCAGGTGTGCGGCATCCAGAACCTTGAGTGCCGCTAAGGTCTGACTGCTGGTTGGCCAACCCATCACGCCGACAATCGTGTGATCCTGGTGTGCAAGCTGTACGATCTGCTCTGCAACCTCGGTGGTACTGGCATCGTCAAAATCACTGATGGCTATGGCTAGACGGAGCATAGTTCCCCCACGTGCCTGGGCTACATCGTTCTGCTTTTTTTGCACGAGATGCGCACCCTGTAGATTGTCGCGCCCCGTGCTATAGGTTCCAACAACAAAGGTGATATAGGGGTGTTTCGATGCAAGCACGCGCTGGTTTTCCTGATAGATAAGCAGTTCGGCATCGTTACTCTCCATAGCAAGAGCCTGCTTCCACAGTTTTGTCGCCTCTGATACTTGACCCTTAGCCATGGCTTGTGCCGCTTGACGCTTCAAATCGCCATCGGGCCGCTGGACATCAAAGACCCGACTGCCATCGGTGCTAATACCTATGTTCTTCCCTGGTGGTTTTGCTGGATTGAGCAACACTATGCCCAAAGAGGCGGCACTCATCACGAAAAGTAGTACCGTTAGTACGAGCCAGAATCTTCTGCTCCACAAGACCCGCTGGCGTAGTGGTCTTTGCGCAAGCAGTGGACTCTTTCGTGAAGCGGTGATCTGGGGCCAACGGTGAGCGCTATCGTCATGTGAGGTAGTTACTGTGCGCATATCATCCTGCTGAGGACGCCCCCAATGATCTACTTCAGGTATCTGCGGATGACTCCATGCCAATCTGAGGCCCATCTGCATCGTCCACGATTCGGCTGTGGAGAGGTAGAGCAGCATTGCGAAGGCCGTAATGATCCCCACATACGGCACCGGCAAGCGCCAGATGAATACAACTAATCCTCCTCCCACAATGATTGCTACTGGCAGCAGTAAGTATCTTAGTGATGCAGTCAACATGCCTGCTCCGTAGACACATACAACTTTCACCTGTTGCTTGAGACCACTGTATAGGTGACGGAGATCGAATACGGGCTTCCGGTTTTGCCTCTGCTCGGCAGGAAGTGGAGCTGCTTGCATCGTGAAGTAATGATACAAAAGCTTATCGACACTCTTATACTGAGCTACCATCATGGCGCATGTTTGACAGTCTTGCATGTGTGTAGTGAGTGCTTCTTGCTGTGCTGGTAAGAGCATCTCTACCGGCGTTAGAGCCAAAATATCTGCCCATACAGTGCATTCTCGAATATTTTTATCATGTTCCATAGTATTAACATCCTCCAGTGTTGTGATGGTCATTGCTCCCTAGCATGAAAAATAGCATCCTTTAACTTTTTGCGACCTTCACTGATGTATGTCCTCACTGTACTTATTTTCAGCCCTAATCGTTGTGCGACTTCATCTGGTGTTAGCTGTTCTGTAATGGTTAGCTTCATACACTCATGCTGCATATCAGGCATATTTTTGAGTTCTTCCTGTATATCCTCGCTTATCAAGAGCTGTGCCTCGATAGAGAACTGTCTGTCTTCTCTATCGTGCTCATGTGTCAGGCTAGCTGGCGGAGGATAACGTTGCCTCTGTCGCAAATAGTCTACTAATACTCGGTGAGCGATCATGTGCAGCCAACCGCTAAAGCTGCTGCGAACTTGTGAAAGATTCTTCCACGCCTTAAGAAAAGTCTCTTGAGCCAAATCTTGTGTAATCTCTTGATCCCATATCTGTGCTTTGAAATAATCAGAAATGTTCAGATAATACCTACGAAAAAGTATGTTGGCAGCCTCCTGGTTTCCATGCAGGGCTAGATAGATTAAGGCAGCGTCATCCATCCCATCCATTGCATATTCTCCTCAGCTCTTTAGTAAAGACTGAAAGGTGATCTGCTCGTGTGTCCTTTGACGCTGCGTTGCGCAAAAGTCGTGTCCTTCGTTATGACTTAGGCTCCATGTCATAGCTTCAGAATCACCTTTGTATTTGAAGACGTTGAGTTGGGGGGCTTTTTAGTTTTTGGGCTGGTGGTACTGGTGATCTTGTGGATGGGAGTTGCTCTGCTGCTTCTGCTACCAGGTTAGTGTGGAAGGGGATCATCGCCAATATAAACATGCTATAAAAAGGGGTCGTGTTACTGTTGCGGGACATCCTGCGGATGGATTACATCCTAAAACGTTAGCTAGTATTTTCAGGCAAGCTCAGATCAACCGAAAGAGATAATGTACTATGTAGTTTTGTTTTTTTAGGCGAGTAAAATAATAAGTATATAAGATAGCAGGAGGAACCATGCATCGTTTCCTTATTATCATCGAAGAAGGCAACCATAATTACAGCGCATATGTTCCCGACCTCCCTGGTTGTGTAGCAACTGGCCGTACGCAACAGGAGGTAGAGGAGAATATGCGCCGGGCAATTGCTATGCACATGCAAGGCATGATTGAGGATAATGAACCCATTCCCACAACGCATACAATTGCGGAGTATGTAGACGTGGCTATTCCTGATTCGGCGGCTTAAGCAAGTTTTAAAATAGCAGCTATGATTTTAGGAAGCCCATCGTTGGTCACATGTAGGCAAGCCGCTTGCCGATGGGCGATCTGCGGTGTGGACCTTCTCTATACCTGAGAATGATCGAAAAAACGAGCACCTCCTTCTTCCAATGGAAGTATGAGCACTGCTTTACTGTCCAAGTTAGAGATTTCCCTCTAACTTGGGTATTTTTATGTTGGGCAGAAGAATAGGCATTAGGTGATTGCTGCGCTTGACTCCCCATTTAATTTACAAAAGAATATTATTTATGTATAGGAGAATAAGATCGTGTTATGTGTATCTCATTAATGAGAGATAAGATGTATATGCAAAAAACATTATTTGATATTCAACCCAATACGCACATTGTCAACGTGGCTTCTGTCCCCCACAGAAGCCCCTTCCGCTACCCCGAAGGCAAAACCTGGCTCATCCCTCACATCCGCAGATGGCTATCCCCAACCGTCAGAAAGACATTCAATCTTTCGCCGGTCCATCCCCAGTTGCTCTGCCCCATTGAGACAAAACATTGATAGTCCCACTCACCCGGCTCAAAGCTTGACAACACCAGACTCAAAGTTTATACTACCATCATAATAAATCTGCGTCTTACAGCACATCTATGGGGTGCTATAACTAGTTCGGCCTTTACCTGCATCTATTGATGAGGAAAGGCTGCATAGAAAATAATAAAGAGCCATGTTTTTTAAGGAGCTAAGAAGCCTTATGGAAGAATCCCAGGAGAAGTCAACAGCACAAAATGCTCAAACTACCCCCAGTAATGGGCAACCAGAGGCAAGTCAAGCAGCAGCAGATGCAGCACGTATTGCCGAGTTAGAAACGCAACTCACACAGGCAAAGCAGGAAGCTGCGGACAATTGGGGCAGATATGTGCGTGAGCGCGCCGATGTCGATAATTTTCGCAAACGACAGGAGCGCTTACTAGCCGACCGCATACAGAACCAGAAGAAGGCGCTCTTCAATAAATTGTTAGATGTCATGGATAACGTAGAGCGTGCATTAGTCTATCAGGATACCCTGGATAAAGGTCAATTACAGCAGACACTGCGCATGTTGCACTGGCAGATGAACGAAGTCTTGCGTAGCGAGGGCCTCAATCCAGTCCCCACCGTAGGCGAACCGTTTAACCCGTATGTGCACGAAGCTATTGAAGCCGTTGAGAACAGCGATCAGCCTGAAGGCACAATTGTCGAAGAGGCACGTAAAGGTTACACCCTGGGTGAAGAAACACTACGTCCCGCCCGCGTCAAGGTGAGCATGGGTAAACAGTAAGTGAAAGAGAAAGCGTTCCCTGATGGACGCCACCTGGCAGGTGTATTAAAGAGAGCTGGGATATGGATTATAAAGATTACTATAAAATACTCGGCGTGGCGCGCGGAGCCAGCGCAGATGACATTAAAAAGGCTTTCCGTAAACTAGCCCGTAAGCATCATCCTGACGTTAATCCCGGCGATAAGAAAGCAGAGGCAAAGTTTAAGGAGATCAACGAGGCTTACGAGGTCTTGTCGGATCCAGACAAGCGGCATAAGTATGATACACTTGGCCCCAACTGGCAGGAGCAATTTGGTCCAAACTTCTCTAATGTACGACGTACCTACACACATAATGGCACGCGTGGCACTAACTCAGCATTTGACTTTGATCCCAATGGCCCAGGCTTCTCGGACTTCTTTGAAGCACTCTTTGGACGCAGTGCAGGGGGGGGAAATGTGCATAGCAGTGGGCGCGAGGATCTGCGCCGCCGTGCTGGCGATAATATAGAGCAACCTGTCGATATAACGATGCAGGAGGCGTATGTTGGTGGGTCGCGCACCTTCAATATTCAGTCAACGGAGGTCTGCCCTACCTGTCGTGGTACCGGAGAAGTGAGCAATCGCGTCTGCTCAACCTGCAATGGTCAGGGCATGGTCCCGCGCAACAAACGTATCCAGGTCAAAATTCCTGCTGGTGTCGATAATGGTTCAAAGATTCGTGTTGCTGGCGAAGGACAGCCGGGTATCGGTGGGGGGCCGCGCGGCGATCTCTACCTGGCCATCAGTGTTAAATCTGACATGCTCTTTGAACGCAAGGGGGATGATCTCTATGTCAGTGTTGATGTAGAGCTGGTCAAAGCCATGCTAGGGGGAGAGGTGCCCGTCCCAACGCCCGATGGGCGCAAGTTGATCTTGACTATTCCACCAGAGACACAGAACAACCGTACGTTCCGTCTGGCTGGCAAAGGAATGCCTCGCTTGCGTGGCGAGGGCAACGGTAATCTCTATGCGCAAGTGAAGGTCGTTTTACCAATGCATCTGTCCGCTGAAGAGCGCGAGCTATTTGAGACACTAGCTCGTTACCGAGGCGTCGAGGCTCACTCGTAGTGAGGGGAAAGGAGTGCTCTATCATGGCTGAGACGAGCGATGGCGCATGGTATATTATCAGCGTAGCCGCTCAAAAGGCAGAGGTCCACGAGCAAACACTGCGTCATTACGAACGCCTGGGGCTGATCTCGCCTGCACGTAAGGGCAGTAGTCCACACAGCCCCCGGCTCTACTCGGACCGTGATATCGAGCGCGTCATTCATATCCGTCGCTTGATGCGTGATCTGGGTGTCAATCTGGCCGGTGTAGAAGCCATTCTACACATGAAAGATCGCATGGAGCAGATGCAAGAGGCGTTAGAGCAAGAGATGGCGCAATTGCGTGATCAACATGCAAATGAAATGCGCCGTCTCAAAGAAATTATTGAGCGGCTCCAACGTGGCCCTGGCTCATAAAGCTCTTCTCGGCCCTTGACTTGTGATGAGTGGTTTTGTCCCTAGCGCTGTACGGTTGGGAGCAACCACTGTTGCCGACAGTAACGCGTGATCAAAAACTACTTTGACGGCGCGGCTACTGGTTTTATTGAGGGCGGTTGTTAGAGCATCCTGGTAATCGTTCAGTGAAAAGTGGTGCGTAATCAAATGCTCTGGATGGATCAGTTCTCGCTCAAGGAGTTCCTTGACAATGCTAAACGTGGTGCGTTGCTCGCGCGAGCCGAGCGGCCACATTTCATTGCCATGGCCCGTTGAACCAAGCAGTTTGATTTGTTGGTTCCAGACTGGCGAGAGATCGATATGCATCATACGCAAGCTAATCCCCACCAGTACGACCGTCGCGTTGGCTCGTGCCCAGCGTAATGCATCGTGTAGCGTCTTTTCCTTCCCGATTGTATCATAGATGAGATCATACCCGCCTATGAGCAGGCGATTACCAAAGTGACCGCTATAGAGGCGCGCTTGCGTCGTGCGTTGTATATCGGCGTAGCTCTTTTTCGTGTCAACGATATGGGTGGCACCCAGACGCTGCGCTATCTCAGCCTGGAACGGATGACGCGCTAATATCGCAATCTCTACTTGTGGCGCAATGGTGCGCAGAAGATGTAATAACAGCAGACCAATAGTTCCCGCGCCAATGATTAACACGCGTTCGCCCGCCTGTGGGGGACAGCGCAATAGTGCGTGAAGCGCAACTGCGGTCGGTTCGATCATCACAGCTTGGTCATCGGAGATGCTAGCGGGAATGGATGATAGCTGTTGTTCGGGCAAAAGCATCTCCTCACTCCATCCCCCCCCAATCGGCTGAGAGCCAGGTAAGACGCCGAACTCACAGAGATTGTAGTCGCCAGTAGCACAGAAACGGCAGAGTTTGATGACGCCGGAGGAAACACAATTGGGGCTATGCTGTAGCACTACGCGGTTGCCAACACGGATATGTTGTACCTTTTTGCCGACTTCAATAACTTCACCTACGACCTCGCGCCCCGGATAATAGTAATGCTGGCCGGGTAGCGCTGCCGGGGCAATACGCAGATCTCTCTCAGCAGAGATAAGCTCTAAATCACTACCACAGATGCCTGAGAGACGATTGCGTACACGTACCCAGGTCGCAGCTGGTAATGGTTGGCGAGGGAGATTCTCTACACGCAATGGCGCAACTTTAGAGAAGTATGCACCTTGCCACACAGAACCTAGCAGGCGCGTCATAGCGATACGCCATGGATCAAGTTGTAGTGTTGTGGTCCACATAATAGCATATTACCTTTGCTAAGCAAATCCTCAACAAGTTTTTATGGAGCGTGAGGTGGATTGTATGCTAAATAGTGTAACATGGACAATTGGAAAAGGTCAATGGGATTTTTGGGGATGACAAGACTTTTTTAGAGAATGCATGGTAATGTCACCGTAAATTCTGTTCCTTTGTGCAGTTGGCTGTCAGCGGTGATGATTCCATGATGGGCATGGACTATCGCGGAGGCAATAGTCAGGCCCAGACCCGTGCCAACGACGACCTTCCCGTTGTTGGAAGGTCGTTGACCACGATAGAACGATTCAAAAATATGGACCATCTCTTCCGGCATCATACCCTCACCTTTATCAATGACACGAATGATGGCTTGTCTCTCCTGCTTCTCAAGTTCCAATATAATAGTATTTTCATCCGCTGTCACAGAAGTACCATATTTAATGGCATTATCCAATAGAATGAATAATAGCTGCTTAATACGTTCTTTATCAGCCTGAATACCCAATGGTCCTGGGGAGGTCTGGATCAGTGAGATCTTGCTCTTCTCACTGGCCTGCTTTTTTGCATGTTCAATGCTTTCTTGTGCCAATTCTATCAGGTCCATATATTGCGTTTTAAGCGGCTGATTATCGTGGAGACGTGCTAATGTAAGCAGATTATTGATCAGGAGCGTCATACGTTCGGCTTCGCTTTTCATCCGTTTCAGGACGCGCTGTGCTACTTCTGGATCATCTTTTGCGCCGCGCAAGAGTACGTCGGTAAAACCCCGTAACGAAGTCAACGGTGTACGCAACTGATGCGAGGCATCGGTAAAAAAGCGCTGAAAGCGTTGTTCAGCGGCTTTTTGCATCTGTTCGGCGTGTTCTAGTCTCGTAACCATTTCATTGAGACTGCCGGAGAGACGATCAACCTCATCCTGCGGAGGCAAACGTAGCGGTAGCCGTCCGCGCTGTTCAAGATCGCCCAATGCAATGGCCTGCGCTGCATCTGTGACGCGCCAGAGAGGCCGTAGTAGCAGTGTCGTAAAAAAGAACGCCAGCAGGGTCCCAATGAATATGGCTAACGCTGTAATCCCATCAATATAGGGATTCGTATAATCCCAATGGAAAATCACCCCGGTAAACACAAGCACCATAGTTAAGGCAATGCAATACGCAGAGACTAACTGGATGCGCAGACTCAGAAAGGGACGTAGCCAGCTTGGCACATCGCGTATTGCCGTCTCAATTCGTTCCTGGTGCTCGTTTGATATTTGCTCTTGTGTCTCTGTCATGATTAGTAAAGTGGGACCGGGAATTACCCCTTCAAAATGTAACCAACACTACGTACTGTCTGAATTAAGCGCGGTGAACTAGGCAGATCCTCAATTTTTTCGCGCAGATAGCGCACATAGACCTCGATGATATTCGTCTCTCCCAGGAAATCATAGCCCCAGACACGGTTCAGGATGGTCTGGCGATCCAGCACTTGGCGCGGGTGGCTCATAAAGAGATGCAAGAGATTATACTCGGTGGCCGTCAATTCAATCTGGCGTCCTCCACGTGTCACCTCGCGGGTGGCTGTATTCATGCAGAGATCCCCAAATTGTAACGTCTGCCCGTTAAGTTCCCCCTGAGCGCCCTCTGCTCCTCTAGCTCTGCTGCGGCGTAGAATCGCTTTAATACGCTCAAGCATCTCATCAAAGTCAAACGGCTTGGTCAAATAGTCGTCGGCTCCCGTGCGTAGGCCCGCGATACGATCCTGTACGTGGTCTTTTGCGGTGAGCATCAGGATAGGAATATCTCTGGTAGTAGGATTAGAGCGCAAGCGACGGCAGACCTCTAAGCCATCAATGTCTGGCATCATGACATCGAGAATGATGACATCTGGAGTAAGACGCTGTGCCGCTGTAACTCCTTCTTCGCCGTTAGAGGCTGCTTCAATCTGGAAACCTTCGTAACGCAATCCTAAACGGATGAACTCGATAATGTTTTCTTCGTCGTCGATGACTAGCACCTTTTGGAGCGGTTGTTTGCCCTGCTGCATAGAATGTCTCCCCTTAAAACAACCTGTAGGGTTAAAAAATAAAAAGTGGGTCTAAGTGAAAAGCGATACCTCTTAATTTCTCATTATAGGTCTCTTCAGGTCAACCTGCAAGAGTAGCTTGCTGTTTGCGGAGTATTCTCAGCACAAATTAAGGATTGCTTGCCCCACTTCCCAGGGCACCCTGCGGTGGGTGCTCTGGGGAGTGGGGGAAAGGCATATGCATGCAAGTAATATTCGCAACAAGGGAACAACGTTATTCGTAAAGCTGAAGAGCTGAAGTAAAACCATTGACATGCACTCGCTACTGATATATCCTATAACACTAGGAAAAAGGATCTCAAGATCAATCAGTTTATGCTCTGGAAAGGTTCTTGGCATGAAACTTACAATGAAGGGGGATTACGGCCTGAGAGCAATGCTTGACATGGCCGCCTATTATGGGCAAGGGCCAGTCGAAAGCGCTGATATTGCCAATCGGCAATATATCCCAGAGCAGTACCTTGATCAAATCCTCATGGTCTTACGTAAAGAAGGACTGGTAAAAAGCGTACGTGGGCCGAAAGGCGGTCACATGTTAGCAAAACCGCCGAGTCAGATTACCATGGCTCAAGTAATGCAAGCGTTGGAAGGGTACGTCCCTCCTATGGAGTGTTTACCTAATCCCGATTTTTGCAAGCTTTCCCCAGGTTGTGCTTTACGCGAGGTCTGGCAGAAAATAGATGCGATGACGCAGGGAGTTCTTGCTTCTACTACCATAGAAGATTTGGCGCAACGCCACCGTACAGGAAGTACAGAAACGATGTACTACATTTAGAGCATGGGGACGGTGAGGGGCTGAGCAAGCGCTCGTAAGGGGGATGGTAGCCGTGGCTGACGCATTGGGTCAATTGCCAAAAAGCAAGCTGATCGCCATTGTTGAAGATGATCCACGCCTGAACACGATGTTCCATGATATGCTGGGATGTTTGGGTCACTGGCAATTGCGTATTTTCTCAGATGGACAAACTGCGCGCGATGAATTACCTGATATTGGCGCAGATCTCATTCTCTTGGATGTGGGTTTGCCGAATCTGGATGGGGTATCGCTGTATAAAATCCTGCGTGGGCATAGCAAAACGAGACAGACACCGATTATTGTGATTACTGGTAGCCAAGATTGGGAACTCCATCGTATGGGTTTGAATACCGGTATCCTCCTACGCAAGCCTTTTAGGATGCATGAACTCATTAGTATCATCAAGGCTTTATTACCAGAGGAGAAGGAATACTGACGGATTATGGCCGGTTGGGCGAAAAATGTGATTGAGTTAATCGGTCGCACACCTCTGGTCGAGCTGAAGCGGTTCACTACCACTGCTGGGGGCGCAGTGGCCACTATCCTCGCTAAACTCGAAATGTTTAGTCCTGGTGGTAGCTCCAAGGATCGTATCGCTCTTAAAATGATCTGCGAAGCCGAGGCACAGGGCTTATTGCGCTCAGGCAGTATTATTACTGAACCTTCGTGGATACCGCTGCATATTGACTATGCCCGATACTATCCATCTGGAACGCCGTATGCTCCTGCAACGTCTTGGCGCTCAGTTGGTGCTCACCCCCGGTAGCCAGGGCATGCGCGGTGCTATCAATAAAGTGATGGAGTTGCGTACCACGCTCCCCAACGTCTGGTATCCTCAGCAATTTTATAATCAAGCCAATCCACGCGCACACCGCGAAACGACCGCTCAAGAGATCTGGGAACAGACGGGCGGCGCAGTTGATATAATTGTGGTCGGAGTGGGCACGGGCGGCACTTTAACAGGACTCGCGGAAGGTTTACGCGAGCATAAGCCGTCTTTAGAGGTTGTTGCGGTGGAACCGACTATGTGTGCAGTGATCTCCGGTGGACGCCCTGGGCCGCATCGCATCGAAGGGCTAGGATCAGGCTTTATTCCTGATACTTTGCGCGTTGATCTCATCGACCGTGTTATACCCGTCAATGATCATGATGCCGTTGCCACTGCTGTGCGCATCATGAAAGAAGAAGGACTCTCGGTTGGCATTAGTAGTGGTGCGGTAATGTGGGCTGCACTGCAAGAAGCGCGTAAAGAAGCAAATCGCGGCAAGGTGATTGTGACGGTCTTTCCTAGCGCCGCCGAACGATATTTGCAGACCATACTCTTCGATGATCTGCGCGGCAATCAACGTTGACATACTTTCCTCTCTTGTAACTGTTTATCACTGCTCATTCGTTCTTACTACTAGCAGCCCAAATAAGCCCCAGGGCATCCCTTGTGGGTGCCCTGGGGGTGGTGGGCGTGATCATTAACGAACTTATATTGTTTTTTTTCAGGACACGAGGTTTAGAGTATGGCACAGCTTGCTGTTAATACTTCCAGTTTTCATTTGAAGCGCTCTGCGTATTGGCGCGCTATGGTGCTTGGTGTGCTCATCTTGAGCAGCTTGTTCCTCTGTTGCATACTGGCTCTAGGGACAAGTCTCTGGCTATGGCGAACGTATGCCCATAACTTTACCCCTTACTTAAAGTGGCAGGATGCCTTGGTTGCTCTGCTCTCATTTATTGCCTTTCTCTCGCTTGGTGGCAAGATCCTTGTCGCGCGTTTCCTCTATGCTGTGCATTGCGGCTATACGAGGGGCATGGTGACATTAACCGGTAGTAATGCTCTCACTGTTTGTGACCTCTCTCCACTCAACCTGGCTAGCGTCTTTTGGATGATGCATAGCTCGTTCTGGTGTTTTGTTGCCGCGCTGCTTGGCTTATCGCCAGCTATCTTGATTGGCTGGACCGTGCACCTCGCTCATCCGGTCTGGTCAGTGGTAGCGACTGGTGTTGCTATTCTGCTCAGCATTGCAGGTCTGGTAGTGAGCGTTGTTGCGCTAGTCTTTATTCTCGTTGGTTGCTTTGGCGCTGTTTCTTTCACCCGTAAGTTAGGTGCACCTCAACTTTATCAGCTCAGCCATCAGACGGTGCTACGTATCGACGACTTTGTGCTGACCATTATTCATCCCGGTGCGCCAGAAACGATGGTTGACCTCAGTTTACTGGCTAAAGATGACCAACACAAACTGCTCGCGCTTTTGCATGATCATTGGATCAATGCTGAACAGGTCTGGAATCCCACGCTCGGCGAAGAGATTGCCGCTGCTTTGCGCGAAGCTGAAGAGAGGAGCCTTGTACTGGTGTAAGAGTCTGGGCATTCAATAAGCATTAAGTTAAGTGGGGATCCAGGGGGCGAAGCCACCCTGGCGGGGTTTGGGGTGTCCCCAAATTTTCCCATTCCCCAAAGTATTTTGGGACGCTGTACTAGCCAAAAACTCCTATCAAAAATGGGAATAAAAGCTCTCCATTTTGCGTTTAACTCTGGTAGAAAGTAAAATGAAAGAGCAAACTGCGTTCTGTTTCGACAGGTTTTTGCTCATGAGCAAATTTGTTGAAAAGAACTATTGACATGTTTTCTTGATAGTAGTATACTTACCTCTTGCCAGTGTATGTACACTAATGACAGTGGTGTTATTAGGAAATTCCCTGAAATGGGCTAATGCTAAAGCAAGCCGAGCAATCAGGATACTTAACGGCACATAATACCCCAGTGAGGACTATCGCAGCGATAGACACTGCAAACGTGAGCTATCCAACCACATAGAAACGTAACCTTCTATCCGTACGCAAATGCAGCAGCATATCAGGAGGCCACAAAGAAACGGTAGTGAACTGAACTGTTACTGTGAGTAGGTTAATGGGACTATGTGGTATTTTCCGTTGTTCCTGTTTCGGTTGCCGTTTCGTTTATTTCCTACAGAGGGGATATGTGTGGACTATTTGCAAGCAATCCGTAATTTGTAGAGGAGTAGGAGTAACCGCTTACCATATGTGCGAGCGGTTACTTTTCTTGTCATAGACCGTTTCACAACACAGGCGTTATCTGGACTAGAAATATTCTTTTTGGCATTTGTCTATACTTTCCGTTACCCGTTACCTTGAGGGGCGCGGTTTGTCGTGCTTCTCGTATTCCTCTATGGGCGACTAGGTGAGAGGAGAATACCATAATATGGCAATAAGCACAAAGGCCGTTGCCCTCCCTGAGCGTGTCTCGTTTGCACGCATCCCGGATATACGGCCCATGCCTGGCCTGATTCAGATTCAACTAGATTCTTTTGAATGGTTTAAGAAAGAAGGTCTACGCGAACTTTTTGAAGAAATCTCTCCTATTGAAGACTTCACTGGCAAAAATCTTAGTCTGGAATTTATTGTACCACCTGAACCTTTTGGAAAGCCAAAGTATACAGAGGATGAATGTCGCGACCGCGATACCACCTATGCGGCTCCCCTGAATGTGAAGGCGCGGTTGATTAATAAAGAGACGGGCGAAATCATTGAGAAGGATATCTTCATGGGTGATTTCCCGTTGATGACCAGGGAAGGTACTTTTATTATTAACGGTGCAGAACGCGTTGTGGTGAGCCAATTAGTACGCTCGCCCGGCGTCTACTTTACCGTGGACGAGGATGCTACTACTGGCAAAAAACTCTTTGCCGCTAAACTTATTCCCGGTCGTGGGGCGTGGTTGGAGTTTGAGACGAGTAATAAGAATTTACTCACCGTAAAAATTGATCGCAAGCGTAAGTTGCCTGTCACGACGTTGCTGCGCGCCATCGCAAGCTTGGCAAAGGATCAGTGGCATGCTGAGAACCTGAATCTTTCTACTGATCAGGGCCTTTTAGATGCCTTTGCTGATGTGGATAATGATCCGAATATCCGCTATATTCAAGCTACGCTGGACCGCGATCCCGTCAAAAAAGAAGAAGAGGCGCTCCTCGAACTCTACAAGAAGTTGCGCCCTGGTGATCCCGCTACGCTGGATAATGCGCGTTCATTGGTAAAGAACCTGTTCTTCAATGCGCGCCGCTACGATCTAGGCAGTGTCGGTCGCTATAAGTTAAACCGTAAGCTAGATCTGGCTATTCCGCAGAATCAGCGCATTCTGACGCAGGATGATCTGGTCAATATTATTCGTCGTCTGATTATGCTTAACAATGGACGTGGACGTAAAGACGATATTGACCATCTGGGCAATCGCCGTGTACGTTGTGTTGGTGAGCTGATCCAGACGCAGTTCCGTGTTGGTCTGTTGCGTATGGAGCGTGTGGTGAAGGAGCGCATGAGCATTCAGGAGCCTGGTCAGGCTACGCCGAATGCGTTGATCAATATTCGTCCAGTGGTCGCAGCCATGAAGGAGTTCTTTGGTGGTAGCCAGCTCTCCCAGTTCATGGACCAGACCAATGCACTGGCTGAGATTGGTCACAAGCGCCGTCTTTCGGCTCTGGGTCCTGGTGGTCTTTCTCGTGAGCGTGCAGGTTTCGATGTGCGTGACGTGCACAAGTCCCACTATGGCCGTATCTGTCCCATCGAGACGCCGGAAGGTCCTAACATCGGTCTGATTGGTAATCTGGCAACCTATGGACAGATTAATCCGTATGGCTTCATCGAGACACCGTATCGTAAGGTCTATAAACGTCTGCCCGCCAATGATACACGCCTGATCGGTCGTGAGTTCCGGGGTATTTGGGGGCGTGAGCGGGAAGATGTGAAGACGGCTGATGGAGCGGTACTGGTCAAAGGGCGTACACGCGTGCGTGTTGACCAAAAGCTCTTTGAGCAACTGGCGGCAACGCTGGGTGATACGATGGTGCGTATTCGCTCGTTTGTCTCTGATGAAGTTGAGTATCATACTGCCGACGATGAGGAGAACTTCTGGATTGCACAGGCAAATGTGCGCTTAACCGACACTAACGAATTTGCGGAAGAGCGCGTCCTTGCTCGTTATCAGGGTGAGTTTGCGGAGGAGCGTTCTGAGAGTATCGACTATATGGATGTGTCTCCGCGCCAGACGGTGAGCGTGGCAACGGCACTGATCCCTTTCTTGGAACATGACGACGTGAACCGCGCACTGATGGGTGCAAACATGCAACGTCAGGCCGTTCCTCTGCTGCGGCCACAGTCTCCCATTTGTGGTACGGGCATTGAGCGGCAGGTGGCCATCGATTCGGGCCAGGTGGAGGTGAGCAAGGTAAGCGGAGAGGTTGTCTCGGCTACTGCTCGCCGCGTAGAGATTGTTGACGAGCAGGGCGAATTGCACACGTATAAGCTGCGTAAGTTCGTACGCTCGAATAATGGTACCTGTATTAACCAGCGCCCGATTGTGCGCAAAGGCGATTATGTTGCGGTAGGACAGGTTATTGCCGATAGTTCCTCGACCGAGCTGGGTGAGTTGGCGCTAGGACAGAATATCCTTGTCGCCTTCATGAGCTGGGAAGGTGGCAACTTTGAGGACGCCATTCTGATCAGTGAACGCATTGTGCGTGAAGACCTCTTCACGTCAATCCATATTGAGAAATATGAGGTTGATGCGCGTGATACCAAACTCGGTCCCGAAGAGATTACGCGCGATATTCCCAACGTTGGTGAAGAGGGATTGCGTAACCTCGACGAGCGTGGCATCATCTATGTCGGTGCTGAAGTAGGGCCACAAGATATTCTAGTCGGCAAGATCACGCCAAAAGGTGAGACCGAACTGACGGCTGAAGAGAAACTGTTGCAAGGTCTTCTCCCGCGATGTTGGGGATGAGTTGCCGCCTGGTGTAAACCAGTTGGTGCGTGTGAGTATTGCGCAAAAGCGTAAGATTGGCGCGGGCGATAAGATGGCAGGTCGTCACGGCAATAAGGGTGTCATTTCACGCGTATTGCCGATTGAGGATATGCCTTTCCTGCCTGATGGTAGTCCGGTAGACATCATCCTTAATCCTCTGGGTGTGCCGCACCGCATGAATATCGGGCAGATCATGGAGACGCACCTGGGCTGGGCCGCTAGTATGTTGGGCTTCAAGATCGCTACGCCGGTCTTTGATGGCGCAACTGAGGAAGATATCGAGGAGATGTTGCGGCGCGCTGGTCTGCCTGAGACTGGTAAGGTGCAGCTCTACGACGGGCGTACTGGTGAGCCGTTCGATCATCATATTACGGTCGGCTATACCTATATGCTGAAGTTGGCCCACTTGGTTGAGGATAAAGTGCACGCGCGTTCAACGGGTCCGTACAGCTTGATCACACAGCAGCCGCTGGGTGGTAAGGCACAGTTTGGTGGTCAGCGCTTTGGTGAGATGGAAGTGTGGGCGCTCGAAGCGTATGGCGCGGCTAACATCTTACAAGAGATTCTCACCGTCAAGTCCGACGACGTAGTAGGTCGTGTCAAGACCTACGAAGCGATTGTGAAGGGCGAGAATATCATGGAACCCGGTGTTCCTGAGTCCTTCAAGGTTCTGGTGAAAGAGTTACAGAGCCTGGGTATCAATGTTGAGGTCCTGAACGAGGACGACCAGAAAATTCAGTTTGTTGAAGATACTTCAAATGATGTAATGCCGGAACTGGGTATTAATCTGTCCGGTTTCGAGGGAGACCAGTAGTGTAGGGATTGCGCTAGTGTGATATATGCATGAGCGGGGAGAGTTACTGTAACTTATCCCCTCTCATGCATGTTCCCCTATCCCAGGAGGTAGCATGCTCGAAGTCAACGATTTTAACGCTATCCGTATCAGCCTTGCCAGCCCGGAACAAATTCGTGGCTGGAGCTATGGCGAGGTGACGAAACCGGAAACCATTAACTATCGTACACTGAAACCAGAGAAGGATGGTCTGTTCTGTGAGCGCATTTTCGGACCAACCAAGGACTGGGAGTGTTACTGTGGTAAATATAAAAGAGTCCGTTTTAAAGGTATTGTCTGTGATAAGTGCGGTGTTGAGGTAGCACGTTCAAAAGTGCGCCGCGAGCGCATGGGGCATATCGAGCTGGCGTCGCCCGTCAGCCATATCTGGTACTTCAAGGGCACGCCTAGCCGTATTGGCCTCTTGCTCGATCTCTCGCCACGCAATCTTGAGCGTATCCTGTACTTTGCACTGTATGTCGTTACGCATATTGATGAGGAAGCCCGCCAGCGCGAACTAATGCGTCTGGATGAGCAGATGGTTGCTCTGGAGCAGAATCTTGATAGTAAGGTGCTTGAGCGCATCAATAGCCTGCGCTCACAGCGCGATAGCGCTGTCAATGAGACAGAGCAACGTTTCTCGGTGACAAGTCGGCAGGAGATTGAAGAGCGTCGTGAGCAGGATCTTGAGGCGGCTCGTCACGCTGAGAGTGAGACGCTGGCGGAGTTGCGCGCTGCGATGAATCGCCCAGCGGCTGACGATATCGTGTTTGCGCCAACGGATTCGATCATTGTCAAAGCTGGGGATGTGGCTACGCCCAAGCATCTGGATATTCTTGAGCGTATTGCCGAGACATCGCGTAATGCGATCGCTGAGCAGGCCAGACGTGAACTTGAAGCTTCCGTTTCCGAAAGTAAACGCGAGGTAGATCGTTTGGGTTTGGAGTATCAGGGGCAGATCGATACCGCGCAGTCACAATTGGAGCGGGAACGTAACGAAACTCGCCAACGCATTGAGCAGGCCCGCCGTGATCTGGAGAGCCTGAAGAAGATGGATCTGCTGCCAGAGAATCGCTGTCGCGAGTTGAAGGACCTCTTCTCCGAAGTCTTCCGTGCCGCAATGGGTGCGGAGGCTGTACGCGAGTTGATCGCTGGCATTGATATGGACAAGCTGGCCGGTGATCTGCGCCACGAGATCAGCTCAACCGTAGGACAGCGCCGCAAGAAGGCAACAAAACGTCTGAAGGTTGTCGAGGCATTTCGTAAGTCGGCCACCTTGCCCGAATGGATGATCCTGACGGTGCTGCCCGTATTGCCGCCAGACCTGCGTCCGATGGTGCAGTTGGATGGTGGACGTTTCGCAACCTCGGACTTGAACGATCTCTATCGTCGTGTGATCAACCGCAATAATCGTCTCAAGCGTTTATTAGAGTTGGGCGCGCCAGAGACTATTATTCGCAATGAGAAGCGTATGTTGCAGGAGGCGTGTGACGCTCTGATCGATAACGGGCGTCGTGGTCGTGCGGTGGCTGGTTCCGGCAATCATAAGCTCAAGAGCCTCTCAGACATGCTCAAGGGTAAGCAGGGCCGCTTCCGTCAGAACCTGCTCGGTAAGCGCGTTGACTACTCTGGCCGTTCGGTCATCGTGGTTGGTCCTGAGTTGAAGCTGCACCAGTGTGGCCTGCCCAAGCGTATGGCCTTAGAGCTATTCAAGCCCTTCGTGATGCGCAAACTGGTGGAACAGAACTTTGCCCATAATATAAAGAGCGCCAAGCGTTTTGTTGAGCGTGTGAAGCCAGAAGTGTGGGACGTGCTGGAAGAGGTGATTAAAGATCATCCCGTGCTCTTGAACCGTGCACCTACCTTGCACCGTCTGGGTATTCAAGCCTTTGAGGCCGTACTGGTCGAAGGAAGCGCCATTCAGTTGCATCCGCTGGTCTGTTCAGCGTTTAATGCTGACTTTGACGGCGATCAGATGGCTGTGCACGTGCCATTGTCTGAAAAGGCGCAGGATGAAGCACGGCAGTTTATGATGTCAACGCGTAATCTGCTGTCACCTGCTCATGGTGAGCCATCCATTGGTGCTAGCCAGGATATGGTGCTAGGTTGCTTCTACCTGACGCAGGAACGCCCCAATAAAAAGGGTGAAGGGCGTCGCTTCACTGACACCAATGAGGCATTGTTAGCGTATCAGCATGGTGTAGTTGACTTGCAAGCGCGCATTAGAGTGCGCCTGGGCTATGTGGATGTCTACGACAACCCTCCGCCAGAGAAGCTTACCTTGCAGTCAAATGGGAAGCTGGTGGAGACGACGGTTGGCCGTATCATCTTCAACGAGGCATTGCCGGAGCGCTTGCGCTTCAAGAACTATGCCATGAAAAAGGAAAACTTGAAACAGATCATTGCCGATTGTTTCAAGGTCTACGGACGCGCGAAGACAACGGAATTGGCCGACGAGATCAAGCGTCTAGGTTTCTCCTTTGCGACAAAGGCGGGTGCCACCATTGCGATCAGCGATGTGAAAGTGCCCACCGGTAAGCAGGAGGAGCTGGCGAAAGCCGATGCCAGGATCTCAGAGTTGGAGGAACAGTACCGCGATGGTCTGATCACCGACAATGAGAAATACCAGCAGACTGTTGACATCTGGAATGAAGTGACCGACAATGTCACCAAGATGGTGGAAGCCACGCTTGATCCGTTTGGTTCAATCTACACCATCGCCAAGTCAGGTGCTACTAAAGCGAAGTTCCAGCAGATTCGTCAGTTGTCGGGTATGCGTGGCCTGATGGCTAGCCCATCTGGTAAGATTATCGCTATTCCTATTCGTGGTAACTTCCGCGAAGGTCTGAGTGTGTTGGAATACTTTATCAGTAGCCATGGTGCCCGTAAAGGTCTGGCTGACACAGCCTTGCGTACCGCTGAGTCTGGCTATCTCACGCGCCGTCTGATCGACGTAGCACAAGATGCCATCGTCACTGAAGAGGATTGTGGTACGGTCGAGGGTATACTGATTACAGATGCAGATTCCAGAGAGATGGGTCTGGATACCGGCGTGCGTAGCCGTGTAATTGGACGTGTACTGGCAGAGCCAATTCCTGACCTTGATGATATTGAGGTTGGCGAAGAGTTGACCGATGAAGTGATCGATGAGATCATCGCCGCGAACGTGAAAGCTGTACGTGTACGCTCCGTACTGAACTGTCTGGCACGACGTGGAATTTGCCGCAAGTGCTACGGACGAGATCTGGCCGCCAACGCTCTGGTGCGTACAGGCGCTGCCGTCGGTATTATTGCCGCGCAGTCCATTGGCGAGCCTGGTACACAGCTGACCATGCGTACCTTCCACACTGGTGGTATCGCTGGTGCACAGGGAGACATCACACAAGGTCTGCCACGTGTCGAAGAATTGTTTGAAGCTCGCGTACCAAAAGATAAAGCAGAGATCAGCGAAATCGATGGCGTTGTTGAGGTCGTCAAAGACGAAGCGACTAGTGCGCGTACCGTACGGGTCGTCTCAACCAATGTCTTCTTCGACGAGTATCCTCTGCCCGCTGGCAGTCAGGTGTTAGTGAGCGAACAGGAACGCGTGCACAAGGATCAGATCATGGCTCTGCTGCCGAATCAAAAAGGTGGAGAGCCTGTGCCGGTACTGGCGCGCACAGAGGGTGATGTCTTCGTTAACGCCGAAGAGAGTGGCACCCAAAAAATCCTGATCCGCTTTGAGGAGAAAGAAGAGCGTTCGTATCCTGTACCAGCTGCACGCAATATCATCGTCAGCACTGGTCAGAAGGTTCATGCGGGCACGCCGTTTACTGCTGGACAGCGCGATCCACAGGATGTGTTGCGCATCCAGGGACGCGAGGCAGTACAATTGTATCTCGTTAAAGAGGTACAGCGTGTCTATCGTAACACTGGTGTTTATATCAACGACAAGCACATTGAAGTGATCATTCGCCAGATGTTGCGGCGCGTCAAGATTGATGATCCCGGTGATACGGAAATGTTACCAAATGACCTTGTGGATCGCTTTGTGTATGCGGATACCAATGCCCGCGTCCTGGCCGAAGGTGGCGAGCCAGCAACGGCACAGACCATTCTGTTAGGTGTCACCAAAGCATCGCTCAATACCGATAGCTTCCTGGCAGCAGCCTCCTTCCAAGAGACGACACGCGTGCTGACAGAGGCGGCCATAGAAGCTCAGACGGATCATCTGGTTGGTCTGAAAGAGAACGTGATTATCGGTAAACTGATACCGGCAGGTTCGGGCATCGCACAACGTCGCCGCGACCAGATCGCGCGTCAGCAGGCCGCAGCCGCACGTATCGCCGCTGCACCAGTTGGCGCGGGTGTCGTAGGTAGTGGCGCAACGAACAGCTTTAGCGCAGTCGGAGTTAGCAGTACTCTCGGCCTCACACTTGACAGTAGGGACGATGAGTGATAGTATACACAACCGCGTATATGTGATGTTAAAGTCGCGGGTAGCTACGCTATCCGCGATACTTAATGAGGACAGGGGAGGATCTTTCCTTGCCGACAATTAATCAATTGGTTCGTAAGGGGCGTTCGCAGAAGCAGAAAAAAGTTAAAGCCCCCGCGTTGTTGTATTCATACAACGCGTTAAAGAATAGAACCTCGCGCTTGCGTGGCTCGCCACAAAAACGTGGCGTGTGCACCCAGGTGCGTACTATGACGCCCAAGAAGCCGAACTCGGCAATGCGTAAGATTGCTCGTGTTCGTCTCTCAAA
>VBJK01000088.1:39739-43891 GCA_005879655.1 Chloroflexota bacterium
TGGTACATTGGACAGCGATGGCGTAGCAAAACGTCGTCGTGGCCGCTCTAAATACGGAGCCAAACGCCCAAAGCCCGGACAGGTAGCTGCACCAGCCAAGGGTGGTAAGAAGAAATAGCCAGAAGATCGTAGCTGCGCAATGAATTGCGCAACTACAATCTTTGCCGATACCGCTTGAGCGTGTCAGGTAGGTCGGTCGTTTATCACGTATTATTGCCATAGAGGGCAACAAACTCTACGGTAGTAATGGTCTGGTACTTCTTGTTTTTGTAGCTGCGCAATTCATTGCGCTAAATAGAGGGTGCAAGAAGGATACTGCAAAGCGTGTAGGCGTCCGCAGGAGATCGGGAAGGCTTCACTTCCTCGATTGAATCGACGCCTTTTCTGGTGTCTTTGAGACCACGTAGCAGCGCAATTTATTGCGCTGGAGTACACAAGCAGATCCAACAGGCATAATGAGGAGGCAAACGTTGCCAAGACGTAAAAGAGTGGTGCGACGGCCAGATGTGCCGGATGCAAAGTACAAAAGCAAAAATGTGGCCCGCTTCATCAGTAAGTTAATGTTGAGTGGCAAGCGTAGCCTGGCCGAACACATTCTCTACGATGCCATGGATGCGATCGAAGCCAAGCAGAAGCGGGCACCGCTAGATGTGTTTGAGCAGGCATTAAAAAATGCTACGCCAAGTATTGAGGTCAAGCCCCGCCGTGTCGGTGGCTCAACCTATCAAGTCCCTGTGGACGTTCGTCGCGATCGTGGCAATGCATTAGCCATGCGTTGGCTCATTAAGGCTGCCCGTAACCGCACGGGGAGAACAATGGCGGAGAAACTTGCCAGTGAGCTAATGGACGCAGCTGCGGGTCAAGGCGCAACTATTAAAAAACGTGAGGAAACCCATAAGATGGCGGAGTCCAACAGAGCCTTCGCTCATTATCGCTGGTAATAATAAACTATGCCTAGAGAATTCCCACTCGAAAAAACACGAAATATTGGTATCATCGCTCACATTGACGCGGGTAAAACGACCACTACGGAGCGTATTCTCTTCTATACTAAGAAAATTCACCGCATTGGTGAGGTACACGAAGGGGCTGCTACGATGGACTGGATGCCCCAGGAGCAAGAGCGCGGTATTACGATCACTTCTGCCGCTACGACCTGCTTCTGGCAAGACCATCGCATTAACATTATTGACACACCTGGGCACGTAGACTTTACAGCTGAAGTCGAGCGTTCCTTGCGCGTGCTTGATGGCGGTGTGGTTGTTTTCGATGCAGTGGCCGGTGTTGAGCCGCAGTCTGAAACAGTGTGGCGTCAGGCCAATAAGTATGATGTACCTCGTATCTGTTTTGTCAATAAGATGGACCGCATCGGGGCCGATTTCTGGCGCACGGTAGATATGATCCGTGAGCGGCTGGGTGCTGTTCCTGTGCCTATTCAGATCCCGCTGGGCCGCGAAAGTAATTTCCAGGGCTTTATCGATCTGATTGAGCGGCGGGCGGTCATTTTTACCGATGACCTGGGCACAAAATCGGATCATGCCGAGGTGCCGTCCGCCATGGAGGCAGAATTTCTTCAGCATCGTGATGCACTCCTTGAGCGTGTTGCTGAAACTGACGAAGACCTGACCCTCAAGTACCTCGAAGGTGAAGAGATTACTACTGAAGAGCTAAAAGCGGCTCTGCGCAAGGCGACGATCGAAAACAAGTTGGTGCCCGTGCTCTGCGGTACAGCGCTCAAAAATAAGGGCGTGCAGGCTATGCTCGACGGTGTAATCGATTATCTACCGTCTCCTCTGGATATTCCTGCTCCTACAGGAGTTAACCCGGATAGCGGCGAGGCCGTCGCGCGTGCCGTCGATGATGCAGCTCCGTTCAGTGCATTGGTCTTTAAAATTGTCTCTGATCCGTTTGTTGGACGCCTCTCGTACATGCGTGTCTATTCTGGGACGCTCACGAAAGGTGCTTCGACTGAGAACAGCACGAAGGGCAAGCCTGAGCGTATTGGTCGTCTCCTGCGTATGCATGCCAATCACCGTGAGGACATCGATGAGATTCGAGCGGGCGATATCTGTGCAGCCGTTGGTTTACGCAATACGTTCACTGGCGATACGCTTTGTGACGCTCGTTCTCCTGTTGTGCTTGAGTCCATCTCCTTCCCGGAGCCTGTGATCGAAATTGCCATTGAGCCGAAGACGCGCGCTGATCAGGATAAGATGGCCATCTCGCTCAATAAGTTGGCTGAAGAAGACCCCACGTTCCGCGTACACACTGATAATGAGACTGGCCAGACGATCATCCGAGGTATGGGTGAGCTACATCTGGAAGTGATCGTTGATCGTATGTTCCGCGAGTTTAAGGTCGAAGCCAATATCGGGCGACCACAGGTTGCCTATCGGGAAACCATCACCCGTAATGCCCAGGCGCAAGGAAAACACGTGCGCCAGACCGGTGGTCATGGACAGTATGGCGATGTGTGGGTTAAAGTGGAGCCTAACGAGCGCGGTAAAGGCTTCGAGTTCGTCAATGCTATCGTCGGTGGTGTAATTCCCAAAGAATATATCAGGCCTGTTGAGAATGGCATCAGAGAGACACTGGATAACGGTATTATCGCTGGCTATCCCATGATCGATGTCAAAGCCACGCTCTATGATGGCTCTTATCACGATGTAGACTCAAATGAAATGGCTTTTAAGACCGCCGGTTCGTTGGCGATCCGCGAGGCAGCACGCAAAGCTGGGCCTATTCTGCTCGAACCTGTGATGTTGGTAGAAGTAACCACCTCAGAGGATTTTTACGGAGATGTTATCGGCGACCTCAACCGACGCCGGGGCACTATCCTGGGCATGGAGAGCCGGGGGACGATGTATGTGGTGCGGGGCAATGTTCCTCTTGCCGAAATGTTCGGCTACGTGAACGACCTCCGTTCTATGACAAGTGGGCGTGCAAGTTATTCTATGGAATTTTCTCACTACGATCCTGTACCTAAGAATATCGCTGAGGTAATTTCTGCTAAGGCGAGCCGGTAAGATCGTGCGAGTTATGTAACGTGTAATTTTATACTGCACATGGCTCGGTGCCGAATTCAGGGACAGGCCGACCGAGCAATAGTTACTACCAGGGAATACCACGGTAAGTGGTGCAACCCAGGATCTTTTTGTGCCATTCTGCTGCATGTAGGCAGGATGAGCATTTATGATGAAGAGGATTTGACATGGCTAAGAAGAAGTTCGAGCGCACAAAACCGCATGTGAATGTGGGTACTATTGGACACATTGACCATGGCAAGACGACCCTGACGGCTGCAATTACGAAAGTATTGGCCGCCGCTCAGCTTGCCAAGTATACGGCCTTTGACCAGATTGACAAGGCTCCAGAAGAGCGCGAGCGCGGTATTACCATCGCCATTGCTCACCTGGAGTACGAGACCGACAAGCGCCACTATGCTCACGTGGACTGCCCCGGTCATGCTGACTACATTAAGAATATGATCACCGGAGCCGCTCAGATGGACGGAGCAATCCTGGTGGTGAGTGCTCCTGATGGCCCAATGCCTCAGACACGCGAACACGTGCTGCTGGCGCGCCAGGTGGAAGTGCCCGCCATGGTGGTCTTCCTTAATAAAGTGGATATGATGGAAGACGAAGAGTTGCTCGAACTGGTTGAACTAGAAGTACGCGAACTGCTCTCCAAGTACCAGTTCCCAGGCGATGATGTGCCAGTCATTCGCGGTTCGGCCCTCAAGGCGCTGGAAAGCAAGGGCGATCTCTCGCGCAAGGATGCTGCTGCTGCTTGCATCTGGGAGCTGATGGATGCTGTTGATAGCTACATTCCCACCCCACCACGTGCGACTGACAAGCCCTTCCTGATGCCCGTCGAAGATGTCTTTGGTATCAAGGGACGCGGCACGGTAGCCACCGGACGTATCGAGCGTGGCATCGTCAAAGTGGGTGATAGTGTCGAGATCGTGGGTATGAAGGACGTGACCCGCTCCGTGATCGTCACCGGCGTAGAAATGTTCCAGAAGACACTCGATCAGGGTCAAGCGGGTGACAACGTTGGCTGTCTGCTGCGTGGTGTTGAGCGTGCGGATATTGAGCGTGGGCAGGTCTTGTCTAAGCCCGGCTCGATCAAGCCGCACAAGAACTTCAAGGC
>VBJK01000442.1 GCA_005879655.1 Chloroflexota bacterium
TGGAGGCCGAAGTGCTCGCCATCCTCTACGGGCTGCGGCAGGAGAAGGCCCCGCTCACCGTCCTAGAGATCGCCCGGAGATTCGCGAAGCGCCACGCCGCCGAGTATGAGCACGTGGTAACGCCCCGCTGGATCGGCTCGATCTTGCGGCGCAAGCTCATGGTGAATCCCCAGAAGCGCGGGGGTACCTTCACCATACCCGCATCCGAGTACCCGAAGCTTGCCCGGCTTTTCGAGAAATACAGCGTAGGGCGGCAGGACATCGGGGACATTGGGGATGTTCGACCGGAGAGGAGCGCTATGGCACAAGCACGGAATTACAAGAGTCCTCGGGCTTCGTGTCCCTGTAGAACGTCCCCGATGTCCCCGACGTCCTAATAGAGCTTCCGGAAACCTGCCGACCTCGGCAGGTTATTGCGTCTTGATTTTGACAATACGTCAAGTATGTTTTCAGGTGGTATGACATTCATACCCCTACAAAACTATCTCCGTACCTACCGCAGGCGCAGTTTCCTCTCGCAGGACGAGGTCGCTTTCCTCTTGGGCGCGAAGACCGGAACACGGGTCACCCGCCACGAGGGATCAAACCGGATTCCGAAGATGGAGACGGCGCTTGGCTATGAAGTTCTTTTCGGCGTCCCGTTGCGCGAGCTTTTCGCAAGCGAGGCGCACAAGGTCGAAACCATTATCAGAGAGCGTTTACCCGAGCTGATCCGGGAGGTCGAGGAGAGGGGCGAAAGCCAACAGAAGCTTGCCTTTCTCCGAAGCCTTTCCGAGCGGCTCGCAAAACATCATGAGAACGCTAGCAATTGATCCGACGACTTCAGGCTTCGGCTTCGTAGTCCTCGAAGGGAGCGAGCGCCTGGTTGATTGGGGCCTTGGGCGTCTGGAAAGGCCCGATGATTCGCTCTTCGAGAAACGGATGGAAAAACTCCTTGACCGCGTAGCGCCGCAAGTCCTCATCCTTGAGGACATGGAGGATTCGCGGCGAGGCGAGAGGGCCATAACCTGTGCGCGGCTTGCACAGATGTGCGCCGCGAAGCGCGGCATTCGGGTGGAGAGAGTAAGCCGTGCGGAAGTATCAGAGCACTTTGCTTCGTCGGGAAAGACGAGATGGGATATTGGCCTTGCGATCTCGCGCTTCTTCCCGGAGCTCTCCCCGAGCCTTCCGAAGAAGCGGCGGATCTGGGAGAGCGAGGATCGACGCATGACAATCTTCACCGCCGCCTCCTTCGCCTTGACCTTCCTGCGTCGAGCGGAGAGAGAGGAAGTATTGAGTTAGCGTGCGGTAGGTAAATCAGTACCGTGTCTTTTAACGGAGAGGACACGACCAAAGTTCCTCGGGTAACCCACCGGGGAGCTTTGGCGTTCCCGACAGAAACGTGCGTCTTTGGCAGGAGAGAAGAGGCGGGCACGATGAGCGGATGCGATCCGATAACAACATCACCTATTTCGCCCGCACGAATCACCGCAATACGAGGACGCCTTTCGGTATCCGTCGGGCTGATCGCCGCAGTCACATGTATGTTATCGGGAAGACCGGCACGGGCAAGTCAACGCTCTTGAAGACTCTCGCGCTCCAAGATATCGAACACGGCGAAGGGCTCGCCCTTTTCGATCCGCACGGGGATCTTGCAGAAGAAGTCGTTTCCCTGGTTCCGGCATCGAGACGGGGTGACCTCATCTACCTCAACGTGCCGGATCGCTCCTTCGTCTGGCACTTCAATCCCTTCGCCGGCGTCCCGGAAGAGAAGCATGCCCTTGCGGTTGCGGGCATGGTGGAGGTTTTCAAGAAGCTCTGGCCCGACGAATGGGGGCCGCGCCTGGAGCACCTTCTGCGGAACGTCGTCTTCACCCTCCTCGCGGCCGGGGGCAACCTAGGCGATGTGCCCCGGCTTCTCTCGGAGAAGGACTTCAGGAGCGCAGTGGTGCGCCGGGTGACGAATGGAATGGTCCGGGAGTTCTGGGAGAAGGAGTTTGCCGGCTACTCTCCCGCTTTCCGGGCGGTGGTGACGGCGCCCCTCCAGAACAAGCTCGGGGCGTTCCTCACGGACCCCTTGCTCCACTCGATCCTGACCGGCGAGCGAAGCTCCTTTGACCTGCGGCAGGTCTTGGACGACGGGAAGATCCTCGTCGTGAACCTCGCCAAGGGGAAGCTTGGGGAGGGACCGGCCGCGCTCCTGGGAGCGCTCCTCGTCTCTCACCTCTCCCTCGCGGCGCTTGCGCGGGCCGACTCTCCCCAGGAGGAGCGGAGGGACTTCTACCTCTACCTCGACGAATTCCACACTTTCGCCACGCTTACGCTCGCCACCATGCTCTCCGAGCTGCGGAAGTACCGCTTGAACCTTATCCTCGCGCACCAGTACCTCGGCCAGCTTGAGCCCGAGATCCGGGATGCCGTGTTCGTCTCCTGTCTCTGCCGAACTTCTCGGTCTACCTACGGCTCATGATCCAGGGGGAGCCGAGCAAGCCGTTTAGCGCCACCATGAAGACATCTCTAACATTCCAAGACGGCGATATTCTTGACAGAAGCTCAGGAAGAATGCATCATTAAAGAATGGACAATCTCGAATCCAAGGTGTTTCGCACGATAGCATTAGCTTTTTTGCTAGTAGGTGGAATGGTAACATTATCAGTCGCTTCTTCTTCGAGACCCCATGTCGAAGAGTCGAAGAAGGACCGGGTGGCAATTCTTACTACTCCAGACAATGGTTCCGAAACGTTCCTTCACATTGCAGAAGTCGGCCAACCGCTCCCGCTCCCTGTAGCAAGTTTTCAGCATTTACCGAACGCGGCCATTAAAGGTGTGGTAATGCAAGATGGCTCCGTGCTTGTTGTGGCAGATTACAAACCTGGACGTAGTAGAGCCTTCGGCTCAGCGTTGTTTCGTCTTACACAGGGTAGTACCGAAGCCAAACTACTATGCGACCAAGTCGATTATGCATCGAAGCCTCTTGTCACTCCAACCGGTCGCGTTTTTGTTTCACGCGGAGAACCGGGCCCGGAACTTGATGGCAAAGTCCGGGTTGATTCACTATCCATCGCCGAAATCAATCCTCAGACAGGAGAGATAAAGACTTTGCGCCGGAGTACCGGATATATTAACTATCTTGCTGGATCCTTTGGCAGCAAGATTGTAGTCTACGAGGTGAAGCCAGGCCTTGCCCGATTGCTTGCTATTGATATAGATATGGGAGCAGAAATCATGCTTATGTCGTCAATGCCGGGCTTTGCGAGGGACTTTTCCGTTACAGGGAATGGGTATCTCGTATTTGAGAATCGAGATTCAGAACGCCGCGATCTCTGGATTGCCGAGCGCATCAACTTAGTCTCAGGAAAAGTAGAGCGCATCAAAGAAGCAACTTCGCCACTTGGCCCCTACGGTTGGTCTGATGGTAAGATTACCTGGAGCAATCTACCTGAAAATACCAAATCCCGATTAGGCACGACACCGATGAAATTAGTCGATATTCAGGCTGTGTCATCAGATAATGAGACAGCTTTAGCATATATAGTCCAAAAGAGCAGCGACAGCTATGTCGCGCTTGTCAACTCGAAAGGCGAGGAGCTAGTGGCAACACATCTGCCACCTCATACTTCATTTTCTGTTGCGGGGTTCATGCCGTGAAATCTCCGTTGAAGATTTGCATCGTCGTCTTTCTTTCTTGGTCAGAAACCTTAATTGCACAAAGCCGCTGTCCAAGCTATACGCCACCTGGTTATCCTTTATGCTCAACTCCTTCGGTCGAAGGAGTCAATCCTTCCCTTGATTGGTGGAAGAGTTTATTTCCCATGCTTGCACAAGGACCTGCGGAGTGGGGAACCTCGGGAATCAATATCAAACCTATCACGAGTGGTTGCAGTAATCCCCAGTCTCCCGTATCTGTGGGTCCTGTTTTTCCTTGCGAAATCCTCCGTGCAATCGCTTGGCAAGAAAGCGGCTGGCAGCAGCTTTGCACTCCTACAGAACCGCCAAGTCAAGCTATGCCCCCCTCACGAACGCAAATCACTAATGATTGTGGCTACGGTGGATTTCAGGTCACCAGCGGAATGCTCTCGCAAAATCCCGACCCTTCCCCGAAGTGGGAGCGGAGTAAAGTTGCCTCCGACCCTGTTTATAACGCAACTGTTGGCCTGAGCTTATTAAGCGATAAATGGAGAAGATCTAATTGCGTTGGAGATGCTAATCCGTCTATCATCGAAGATTGGTACAGTTCCGTATGGGCCTATAACGGGAATTCGTTTGATAATAACCCGAACAACCCGAAATATGCGAGCAGTAGACAACCCTATAACGTCAATCTTAATCAAGCTCAAGGGGGGTGGCCGTATCAGGAGCTGATCTGGGGATTGATGGAAAATCCCAAGGCAAATTATTGGACGTCGCTAGCCCCCGCTTATCCCGATCTCAGCGAGATGGATCAAGCTGCGATATTTTCGCCAATCTTGCACGAGCCTCACTGCGCTGGTCCAACTGATTGTGTTCACAGGCGGACCTCGCATTTATCAACCTGTATACCACCACCTAACCTACCATCGAACCTCGCTCAACTTCAATATAATGCGTCCACTTTACCAGTTGGAGGCAATACCAATGCAGGAACTCTAATCATCAGAGGTGCTCCCAGCAGCCCTCAGCTGAAGAATGTACGCCTGGAACTCGAAATACGATCGATTTCGCAGCCCTTCAGAGGCGAGGCAACCACAGCGAGTCGCCTAGGAGCAAGTGGCTCTAACGTGAGCAAGTGCGTTAGTGGTTTAGCTGACGGGAGTTATCATTGGC
>VBJK01000089.1 GCA_005879655.1 Chloroflexota bacterium
CTCAACATCAGCAAGAGTCGGAGTAGATAAGAGACGACTGGTATTTTATAGCAAGCTGGCGACGAGATTATCCAAGGTAATATAGCAACCTGGCTTTGCTTGCCCGCGATTGGCGATGACCGTCATTGGTGTTGCGGGATCACCCAGGTGCGAGAGGACTATCGTGGCTTCGCGCATATCTTCGTGCTGAGTGTAGGTGCTCAGTGTGACAATACAGCGGAGTCCTGCCCCAACGGCGGCAAGCAGACCGTTACGGGAATCTTCGATGACCATCGTTTCGCTATGGCGAGCTTGCAGGCGTTGTAATGCGAGTTGATAAATGTCAGGCGCAGGTTTTTTGTGCGTGACGATATCGCCAGCAAGGATGGTGAAGTGTGCAGCTTGCTCAATGCCAACGACATGCTCAAGGATGGTACGTACAGACTCTTGCGTGGCAGTGGAGCAGACAGCAACTTTCCAGTTGGCGGCAAGGGCTTCATGCACAATGCGCGCAATCCCTGGTCGTCCTGGTATACGTCCTGCTTTCACAAACTCAATATAAATGTCTGTTTTGCGTTGGTGCCACTCGGCGATCAGCTGTCGTTGATCTTCACGTTTGGTTGGCAAATGAGCCTGCTTAACGAACTCAGGGGTCAGCAATGCAGTCAGGCGTTCCTTGCCGCCCCCGATCTGAAGTCTGCGCCCGTATTCTTCTGCTGACCAGCGAACTGGCAGACCAACTTCTGCAAAGAGGCGGTTGAATGCAACAAGATGAAACGGTTCGGTATCGGCGAGAACCCCATCACAGTCAAAGAGCAGCGTATACATACTTTTCTCCCTAAAAATAAAGTTTTGTCTCTCTTGCCAGAGATTGTATAACATTCCCTGTCCGCTCATTGAGAGTTAACATTACATATGATTTCAAGATTTATAACCTTTCTATGTAGTAAAAACGCTAGCTATTCCCTATTACGGCCTATTTCATTGTGTGCGTGCACAAACTTTTCCGCCCAATTTGTAAGCAAGGACATTGTACCCCTATGCTCTTCCATTTATAATACCCCTACTGCTTCTCCCTCCACAGAGCATAAACAGAGTGATACACTAAGTGCTGGAGGGAAAGCAGGTACTGTATGCTCAGAATTTCCCTGGTACCTAGCGTTCTGAAAGGAAAAAAGGCTCAATGACAATTCGTAAAGTAGGCATCGTCGGTGCTGGCTTGATGGGAAGCGGCATCGCACAAACTTGTGTGCAGTCTGGCTACGAGACTGTTGTGCACGAAATGAAGCAGGAACTACTCGATAAGGGCTTATCTCGTATTTATGGTGCGTGGGATATGATGGCTAACAAGGGTAAATTGACACAGGAGCAAGTCAAAAGCAATCGTGCCCGCTTGCAGGGAACACTTCATCTAGAAGACTTCTCCGACTGTGACCTCGTCATCGAGGCTATCGTTGAGAATATGGAGGCCAAGCTGCGCCTGTTCACAACCCTTGACAACATCGTCAAAGCAGATGGTCTCATCTTGAGCAACACATCTTCGCTTAGCGTGACCCAAATGGGCGCTGTAACAAAACGACCGCAACAGGTGTGCGGACTACACTTCTTCAATCCAGTGCCTGTTATGCGCCTCGTTGAAATCGTGCAAACCATTTCAACCTCAGACCAGACCATTGAAACACTCAGAGAATTCGCCACTTCATTAGGCAAAACTCCCGTCCTGGCAAAAGATACCGCAGGTTTCATCGTCAACTTCCTCTTGATCCCTTACCTGCTAGCAGCGATTCGCATGGTAGAGAACGGTCTTGCCAGCCGTGACGACATAGATAGCGCGATGAAACTAGGGTGTGGCTACCCCATGGGTCCGCTAACGCTGCTAGATTACGTCGGGCTTGATACGACTTTATGGGCAGCAGAAGCCATCTACGATGAATACAAGGAAACGGTCTATGCACCACCACCACTGCTCAAGCGCATGGTCGCATCAGGTATGTTAGGAAAGAAAAGTGGGAGAGGTTTTTACGATTACTAAGAGCTATAAATCCTAATGACAGAGGCAGAAACGGATATTGATATGGAAGAAAACAATATATCTGAATTTGCACAGATGCTTACACAATTTCGGCAGCGGCATGGCATGTCACAAGGGCAACTGGCCCAGGCTACCCATGTCTCACGCACCTATGTCTACCACTTGGAGACCGGCCAACGTGTCAATCCTTCCCCCCGCGTTGTGCAGAACATTGCCCGCGCACTTGAACTAAAGAGTGACGAGCGGCAATGTCTCCAGATGGCCTATAACAGGCTCACCGGCCAGTTTGTCGATCCTCAACAATCCGAAAGTGCCTTGCTCGACCTAGGAGAACTGGCGACGTTGCTTGTGCACAATACTGCCTATCCAGCCTACTCATTGGATCGACTCTGGTACCTGCACGCGTGGAATGATGCCGTCGTCACGCTTCTGGAGATACAGGAAGAGATCAAAAGGGAAGAGAAGCTGCACTTGTTGAGTATTGTCTTCGATCCACGCCAGCGCAAGCGGTTCCATGATTGGGAGCATCTGGCCCATCGGCTCGTCAGTGATTTCATGTACAGCACGCGCGCTATCACCCATTTACCAGAATACAAAGCACTGCGCAAGAACCTGTGCGAATTTCCTGAGTTTCGTCGTATCGCCGCCGTTGCCGTCTATCCCAGAGGGAAGCCTGTTCCCTCTTTTGTTTTCCGTATTCAACATAGCAAACTTGGTCGCCTTACCCTGCGTACAGCCACTACTGTCTTCACTGGCATATCCAGTTACTCTCTCGTCAGTTATGTTCCTGGCGACCAACGGACACTAGCAATCTATCGTGGCATGACCCAGCCCTGACGGGCTGGGGCACCTGCCAGGAAATTCCCCTCTTAAGCAGCAGAGCGTGAGACTTTCTCTCTTACCCTTGACACACGCAAACCACTTTTTGTGGCCAGCCATAAATTTCCTCCTCGAATTTGTAAATAAAAACATTGTTCCTCTTGCTACTATTACCATACAATACCTCTACACCAGAAACGGCTGGGCAAGAACGATGAAGTTCCTCATAATGTGATTCCAGGATCTTAGGCTGCCAGAACGTTTAGATGGGTGATATTTCTCTCTACAAGGAAGAGGTGTTAAATACTATGCAAGGCTTAATGATGGACTATCCTCTTACGTTACAGTATGTGTTACATCGAGCCGTCCAATTATTTTCTCGTAAAGAAATAGTTACAGAGACTGAGAGCGAGCCACATCGCTATACCTACGCTGAATGGGGCAAACGGGTGGCCAAACTTGCCCATGCATTAAAACAAGCCGGAGTGCAGGAAGGGGACCGCGTTGCTACCCTTGCTTGGAACACCTATCGCCACTTCGAGCTTTACTTCGCTATTCCCTGCATGGGCGCGGTGCTGCACACTCTCAATATTCGCCTGTTTGCTGAGCAACTCTCTTATATTATTAATAATGCTGAAGATAAAATCATCTTCGTCGATGGGGATCTGGTCCCATTACTGGAAAATCTCGCTGACGAGCTGCCAAGCGTGAAGCTCTATGTGATTATGGGTGAAGCTCCTGCCGCTACTGGTAAGCTGCAACCTGCTGTAGACTACGAAACCTTCATTGGTGGGTACCCAACCAGTTACGATTGGCCTACATTAGATGAAAATACCGCCGCCGCGATGTGCTAGTCTTTCCTTCATTCTATGGCCGTCACGACAACTGATGGCATGGCCCTCGCTGAGCGTGATGTGGTTTATCCCATTGTCCCTATGTTCCATGCAAATGCCTGGGGCCTACCACATGCCGCAGCTATGACTGGCTCAACACTGATCATGCCAGGACGGTTCATGGACCCACAGCGGGTTACTAAGGTCATCGAGCGCGAGCAGGTGACAATAACTGCTGGTGTCCCCACGATCTGGATCAGTCTGTTGAACCTGCTAACAAAACAGCTAGCGGATCTTTCCTCGCTACGCATGATTATTTGTGGCGGAGCAGCTATCCCGCAGGCTTTGATCGAGGGCTTCTACGCCAAAGGCATCGACCTTGTACAGGCCTGGGGTATGACTGAGACCTCGCCAATGGCTTGTATCTCCCGCTTGCGTAAACACCAGGAAGACTGGACACTAGAGGAGCAGTTCCGCATCAAAGCTAAGCAAGGTACCGCCGTGCCGGGTGTTGACTTCCGTGTCGTCGATATGGAGACGGGCGTAGAGGTCCCCTGGGATAACCGCACGTTCGGTGAACTACAGGTGCGTGGTCCGTGGATTGCACGAGCGTATTATGGGGATACCGCGTCGGACAAGAAATTCGTCGATGGTTGGCTACGTACCGAGGATGTTGCAGTAGTCGATGAGGACGGCATCATCCAACTTGTTGATCGCACCAAAGACCTTGTGAAATCTGGCGGTGAGTGGATCTCCTCGGTCGAACTTGAGAACTTGATTATGGGTCATCCCAAAGTCTTGGAGGCCTGTGTCGTCGGTGTTCCGCATCCCCAGTGGTCGGAGCGGCCTCTTGCCTGGGTCGCTGCCAAAGCAGATTTTGCAGGGCAGGTCAGTAAAAGTGAGATTCTCGATTACCTACGCTCACGTGTTGCCAAATGGTGGCTCCCTGATGATGTGATATTCGTAGACGCCATTCCTAAAACGAGCGTAGGTAAGTTTGATAAGAAACTCATACGCAAGAAATATGAGATGCACGTTGTTGCATAGCATACTTGGACAGGTACAAGAACAAGTCTATCGCACTTAGGATTCTGGTTGCCAGAATTTTCCATCAGGGCCAAAGCTACGTTCTAGTGCAGAATCCCAAAACCTTTTGGGGAATGGGAGGATTTGGGGACACCCCAAACTCCGAAAGGTGAGGCTTCACCCCCTGGACCCCCAAAGTCCTACAACCTCTTTTGTTTCTGCGCTAGTTAAGCATCGAGAAAGCTTGCTTTTTGGAGCTTAACGGAACGCGCTTTTTGCTCTGGTGGAAAATTTTTAAGACAGTGTAAGGAGAGAAAAGATCTCTACTTGAGACTCGCAGACGTGTCTCAGATCATAGTTTGAGAAAAAGGTTGGATTATTTATGAGTCAATTAACACCTCGAACTTTACAGGTAGAACAAGCATTGCCTGCAACATCAGCAGATCCGGGTCCACTTGGACTGAGCGCCTTTGCACTTACCACTTTCGTTCTTAGCAGTATTAATGCAGGATTTATCGTTCCTACAGTTGGTGCTGGTACCAATATCGTAGTCGGTCTCGCGCTTTTCTATGGAGGTCTTACGCAAATGCTGGCTGGGATGTGGGAATTCAAAACCGGCAATACCTTTGGTGCTACGGCCTTCTCCTCCTATGGTGCCTTCTGGCTGGCCCTAGGGTTCATCTTTGTCCCAGGTTCGGGCATCCTCGATTCGTTTACCAAAACTCCCGCCGCTCTCCATCCAGCCCTTGGCCTTTTCCTGTTATCATGGACCATCTTCACTGGTGTAATGTTCCTGGGGACACTACGCCGTAATATGGCACTTATGGTGCTCTTCGCATTATTGTTCCTCACCTTCCTGGCTCTGACGACAGCAGAACTCTACGATGCGGCAATCTTTCAACCGATTGCTGGCTGGCTTGGCATTGCCACTGCTATTGTAGCCTGGTATACGGCACTGGCTGGCGTTCTCAGCGCTTCCAAATCGGCCTTCAATCTGCCAGTGTGGCCGCTAGGCTAAGCTTGCTCGCGTCACCTTTGCGCCACTTGAGTCGTGATGTACATAGTGATGGATAAGATGCTGGAAGATACAAACAAGGAGGGTTACATCATGACTCCCATCCCAGCAATACAGGAGCTTATTGAGCAAAAATTGGCTGCTTTTGAGCAATTGCAGCCGGAGTTTGAGCAGTGCTTTCAGTTCATCCAGCAGGTGCATGGTCAGCAGCGTCTGGCAACCTTTCCGGTCGCTGATATGGTGCGCTATCTCCATGGCCTGTGGATCTGCGAGCTGAAAAGTCTACTATTAAGTGTGCCTAGAACGGTCAAAGTATACGAGGGACGGTATTGCTTGGAGTTATTGTGCTACTGGCAAGAAGAGGGAGATGCTACTGATGTCGTTGCATTTCTGCATCGCAAATTAGATATGATGCCGTTAGCGGATCTGACACGCCAAGTTCACCTAGCATCAACTCGCCATGCCGATGACGGGCTAGCACAACGTCTCAGGCATGGGCGCATGATTTTGCTCAATCGTGGTATGAATTTGATGCAAGCACTTGATACGCTCTTCTCTGTTTCAGAAGAGGAGCTACTCAAGCAGGTGACAGAGGCATGTGAACGTTATGGGCATCTAGCCTCACAAATTACCAAGCAGATAGAGGAGATGAATGCTCGCATCTACTCCCCGATACCGCATCCAGCACTTGCACGACGTAATATGGTTGTCATGAATAAGCTAGGCATGAGCGTGATGCATAAGCCCGCCGATTTGCCGGGACAACGTTCGTGGCGCGTGTTACCCACTGAGAAACCCCTCAAGCCTTTCGCTGAGCATATTGTTGCTGGTTATCAAGAACTCACCACGCCATTACATAATAACCTGCTGGCAAAGCGTTTTGTTGATCGTGCAGAGCATAAGCAGGCAGAGTAGTGGGTAAAAGGACCGCCCACCTTCTAGAGAGATGAGTGGTCCTGCTATTTATTATTGGGGTTAGTTACTACGAAGACTCTTCTTTGCTGGTGTGAATCTCATCATCTAAGTCTCTTACCGCCTGTACATCTTTATAAGTCTGCATAAGTTCGTTAGCAAAACGCTCAGCGCGGCTGATCATATGGGGAGACTCCATCGCTTGCGCTTGTGTATAGAAATTGCGTCCTTTGGAGACACCCCAAATCCCGAAAGGCGAGGCTTCGCCAAATGCTACCCGCAAGCTCTACTCGCTCTCTTGTTTGTTCACACTAGGACCCCATTCCCTATCACCATATGCTATAATAAGCCTCGACGGCCACTCAGAGCATGCAAAAGTATCAGCGTCATCGCTTTCAATACATAGTAACAGGCGTGCTCTCAATTGCTGTCAGAGGTTGCTCTAGACGTTATTCAGGAAGGGATTACAGAGATGCAGGTTGCCTTTTTAGGTGGTGCGAGCAGTGTTGGAGCCAGTTGTCTTGCCATCGAACTAGCTGAACAGTGGTTTGTTGTTGATGCCGGGGTACGCGTTGGTCCTCAGACGGACCCCTTACCGGATCTCGCCCAGCTAGAGGGCAAGGATGTACGAGCAATCTTTGTCACGCATGCCCACGCCGACCATATTGGTGCGCTCCCGTTACTGCATCGAGCCTTTCCGACAACGCCGATCTTTACCTCGCGTGGTACCGCTCTACTGATGGAAGTTATGTTGGCCGATGCCTTGAAGATCATGGCGAGGCGAGCAGTTGAAGAGATGGAGTTGCCACTTTACCCGGAGGAATTGGTTTCAGGGATGCTGATGCAGGTGCGTCCCATGCCCATCGATGAGCCATTCACCATAGCCATGCTACCAGGCATTACCATCCATGCCAGCCGGGCCGGACATATCGCCGGCATTGTCGTCTCCGGTGACATTAGTAGCACCCCACAACGTACCGTGCTGGGAGCAGTACCGCCACCACTCAAGCGCTGCGACCTGTTAGTTCTGGAATCCACCTACGGCACACGGCTCCATCCCAATCGGCAGGCTGAGGAACAGCGACTTGCTCAGGCCGTTGCGGAAGGACTGGCGCGCGGCGGACATACCCTCATCCCCTGCTTTGGACTGGGCAGAGGCCAGGAAATCCTTTTGCTCTTACAAGCCGCCCAAGAACAGGGCCAGATACCGGAATTCCCTATCTATGTTGATGGCCTCGTCCGACGTGTGTGTACTACTTATCAACTGCTACCAGAATGTCTCACCCCGCGGCTCCAGCGCCAAATTCGCAAGGGCTACCTGCCCTTCAGTGGGCCAAACATCATCTTTGTACGCGACGAAAAAGAACGCGAACGTATCATCGCAGGTCCCCCGGCCTGCCTCCTCTCCAGTAGCGGTATGCTCACTGGTGGACCAAGCGTCTGGTATGCAGCCCGCCTAGCTTCCAACCCCAATGCATCCATCCTCATTACCGGCTACCAGGACGAGGAGGCTCCCGGTAGGAAACTGCTTGACCTAGCTGAACATAAGCAGAACAGTCTGGAATTAGGGGGACAGCAGGTCCAGGTGCATTGTACGGTGGCCAAATATAGTTTGAGTGCCCATGCAGACGGCAGTGAACTTGCCAGCTACGCCTCTGCACTTAGTCCGCGCCATGTGGCCCTTGTACATGGCGATGAAGAGGCTCGCTTAGCCCTGCGTGCTCTGCTGACGGGGACAGAGGTGCTCTTGCCGACCAACGGAACAAGCATAGCAATCGAGCAGAAGAAAGCGCGTGCCAAACATGCATCCTCAACCGAGGAGGCTCCTGTGCAACTGCCGACCCTGCCGACCGGAGTTGGTGGCGGACGGGCATTCGAGTATCCCGACGTAGAAAAACTCTGGCGTGCGGTGGTAGAAGTGCCAACGTTGCGTATCATCACCGCTCGTGAACTAGCGCTCGTCTGGTACGGCGAAGCTACCGAGGAGAATACACAGAGCATTCTGGAGATCTTCGCGCAGGACTATGAGCAACGCTACTTCATCCGGCAATCTGCCCTCGAAGAGGCTTATCGCATACGCGGACAACGCGAAGAAGACCCCGGCGACTTTATGAGCGACCTGCCTGGCAGTGTGCTCTTGCTGCTTGTCAGTCCTGATAGCGCCAAACCCGTCATTTGTCGCTCCGTTGAGCCTGGAGCAGCCGTTCGTGTCCAGCTCCCCAAGGGCATCTCACAAGAACGAACACGTTTCCCCTTCTCATCCATTCTTGAGGTGTTAGGGCCAGCTCCGCAGGATCTGCAACAATCCAATACCAAGGCCGCAACGTATCTCAATGATCTAGTCAAAGCAATGCGACGCATACGCCGCACCGTTTCAGCTCATAACCTAGCAAGAGAGTGCCGTGAAAACGTCACATACACGCTGGGAGAACTCTGTGTCGCAGCTGGCCTGTTTCCTCACTCGCTAGAGGATCGGCTCGCCCTAGCAAAAGTCTTGCAGCAGCACCCCCGGCTGTTCACTCAAGCGCGCGGTGTTTTCGAGGGCGAGGGACTGACCCTCTATGAGCTTGCCCCTGAGTGGCAGGAGGCTCTACAAGAGGACGAAGAGTACGAACGGCCCGACCAGAATTGGATACTTTCTGTTGTTGAAAGCTACCTTAACTCGCCCTCTGACCTCTATCGTCGTAGCATTGATCCAGATACGGGTGCCGTTACCCTCTCTTTCTACTTCCCCGCAGTGGCCGCAACACGCTATGCTGAAGCGCTTGCCGCCGCCGCCGAGGAAACAGGGGTTCCCATCAGTATTGCCCCTAATGCTCATCAGGGTATGCTCGCCAAAACCGCTCGCCAGCACATAGCGCCGAGCCTCACTGTGCTGGGAACACCTTCCATCTACTTTGATCGCAGCACGATCCTGCTCAACTGTAGCGGGCGTGCAAGTGAGGAAGAGATTGCCCTAGTACAAGGCCGCTTTTATGAAGAGACAGGCTGGCAGCTTGAGATAAAAGGAGCAAGCATACCTAAAGCGACAACTGCTGATGTATCGAGCAGGAGCAGTGCCATGCTACACGTGCCAGAGCTACCCAACTTTCCCGTAGTCTCTCTGCCAACGCCAGAGGAGGTTACGCCTGCGCACGACGCAGCAGTGGCACGCTCAGCCCCCATGAACCAGCACGATGCTATTCAACTAGCGTAACGTATGCTCAACGGGCTAGCTGGCTATTATAAAGCTGGGGGAGATGCAGCCACAACTACATTGCTGTTGCGCTTCTACTTCCCGCTCGTCGCACAAACGCGCTATGCAGACGTGTTTGCCGAACTGGAAGCCCGCACGGGATGGAAGGTACGGCTCCACCAAACAACACATCAGCAAGCACTGATCGAAATGGCGCGTCGCCTCTTGCCCTCCGATCTTACCTGTGATGGAGTCCCCTCTCTGCACCAGGACCAACAGCTGGTCATCGTCAATTACAGCGGGCACACCAGCCCCAAAGTTTTGCAGGATGCACAACAGCAATTTCTTGCCGAGACAGGTTGGCACCTCCACCTGATAGCTCCTGGCAAGAAAACAGCTACCTCTGGTCGCTTGCTACAGGGGGATGCGATAGCGCTTATCCGTGAGACATTTGCAGAGGCACCTGATTTCTACCGTGTTGGAGCTGATGCCAATACCGGAATACTGTGGGTTCACTTCCACTTCCCGGACAAAGCCAAGGAACACTATGCACAACAGATTGCCGATCTCACCAGCCAGACCGGCTGGAAGGTCTATCTCTATCCCTATGTCCATCAAAAAGCCCTGATCGAAGCTGCACGCCGTCTTTTGCCCGCAGGCATAAGTCTGCATGGCAAGGCTTCACTCTATCAAGATAGCCGTACCCTTACCCTGACATGCACTGGCTCTCTCTCCGCCGAAGAGAAGCAAAACATTCAGCAGCAGTTCTTCACAGAAACCTACTGGATGTTGGATCTGCGTACATCCGTTGAGGAGATATCTCTTGCACCTGAGTAGCGGCCCAGGGTAGCCCCCATAGGCGCGGACTTTAGCAGAGGGCTTCCCTCCACGCCTCTTTTTCTTGCCGCCTCCGGCGGCACGAGGGAAGAAAAGGGGTATTTGGGGACACCCCAAGCCCCGCCAGGGGAGCTACCGCCCCTGGACCCCCGCTAAAGTCCGCGCCTATGAGGGTAGCCCCACGCCATCCAGGGCAATCCCTTGTGCTTGCCCTGGATGGCGTGGGGCTTATTTTGTATGCCTGACGTACTTCCCAGGCACCTTATCCTCATTCTCCATACCTGTCGGAAGCAGAACCGGCAGCAGATCAGCGTTTGGATCGACCGTCAGATCGTTGATCACGGAACGCACGCCCGGATATTTTGCCACGACCTCTTCAACTGCGGCCAGCTGTTGCTTTGTATGCACCGCGCCCCCCAGCCGTACGACGCCCAAGCGGGGATATATGCCAAGCGGCAGATCGCGTATTCGCGGGTCCTGTGCTAAGGCCATTGCCAAGTCAGCAGCAAGTCGATCATCACCAAGCAAATGATTCTTGATTTCCAGTAGTCCGGGCACACTCAGGATCTGATTCTCTACAATATCAGCACGCAGCTGACTAGAAATATTGCCATCGAGATAGACTACGCTATCAAGGACATGAACGGTAAAGCCCCTTATATCGAGATGCAGCGGCGTTAGCTCAAAAAGCACACGCTCGACCTCTTGCTGTAGCTCTTGATCGGGGCGATAGGGAGGGAGCACAGACAATGTTGCATCGGAGAGCGCAACTATAACCTGTCTTGATGCAATTGTCTTGACATATTGCTCTTGTAGCAGGATATCATGTCCTGGATGTAAGTGGCGAACAACAAGATAGGCCAGGACCCCGTTCTCTGGATGCAGAGCGATGAGCAGCAACATCCCTTTGTCTTTAGAACCTATGCGCTCCAGCAACGTTCGGTGATCGAGCACAGTCCCTTCAACCCCTACCTTGCTGATGGCCATCAGCTCCTCATACGTAATGGAGAGCCTGATCCCCTCGCCTGTAGCCTCTGCAACGGCATCGTACGGTAGATCAATGGTTTTGCCAAATAGGTGATGGGGCTTCATGCCAAGATGAGTCATACGGCGCGTGGAGCTATGAAAAACGACGTGCGCCAAGCTTCCCACTTCGCCATCGGTACAGAAAATCTTCCCGCCAAAGTAAAACTTGCGCATTTGAGAAATATTGGTCATTGTTTTCATCAGTTCACCTCTCCCCACCCACCTCAGGGCAAGTACAAGGGATTGCCCTTACAATGGAACGAAGATACGCCACAGGCCAACCCGTCGTCCATTGTAGAGGCAATCCCTTGTACTTGTGGGGGGGCTTATTTGAGCAGTATTTCCCCTTACGGGGTGCCGTTTTGCGCGGGAACGGCAAAACCGTTCTGGTTTGCAGTACTTACCTCTGTTGTGAGCCAGCGCCAACCGTTACTTGCTGTGGTTGACCCTGACCACTAGTGACGCTGATCCGCTTTGGGCGGCTCGCTTCTGTGACAGGAAGCAGGATGGTGAGAATCCCATTCTCTAATCTTGTTTGCACACTGTTAGCATCGATAGGTCTGGATAAGGTAATGGTCCGTTCAAACACTCCTGAAGGAATTTCCCGTAAGAGCCAGTTGTGCCCTTGACGATGGCGTTCGGACCCTGCTCGCTGAGGTTGACTTTGTTTTTGTGCCTGTTGCTGACCCTGCTCCTGACGTTGAGGCTGGTCCTGGTGCTCATTCTGATGACTGAAGCGTCCTCGAATGGTCAAGGCATTTTGGTCAACAGTGACTTCAATGTCTTCTGGCCGCACCCCCGGTAGCGCAACATCCACTTCATAGCCATTACTCGTTTCACAGACATCCATAGGTGCCAGCAGAGTTGGCGAGCCAGGCATTAAACCAGGCTGCACAAAGCTCTGCTCGAAGAGTTGATCCATGGCACGACGCAGACTGAGAGCGTCGCGGAAGGGATCATAGCGAGTAATCATAAATCTGCTCCTTTTCCTGGTATACTATCTCATCCGAAAAAGTTACTGTAAAGAAGACTACGCGCTTGTTCCATCAGTGCCTTCTTGTGATTCCCTATTACGAAGTATACGCTGGACTTTTTGCTTTGTCAAGTATTTATATTATCTCATCTACTATTTAAAGTAGAGATATTTATTTGTGGTAGAGCTATGCGAAGTAGGGCTTTCTTCGTTGGCGCAAACGAGTCCTCACCCATTGCTGGGTAGGACTCGTTTGTATGCGCGTGATAGCTACTGCTAGCCATTGATAGTAATAGCTCTGACATCATCTGTTATATACTTGCCTTGACTCAGGTCAATGATGGGACCTGTCACTGAAATGTCTACCTTTTTGACCCCAGTCTGTTGTGAAAGCCAAGCTTTCGCATCAGTCACCAGCATACGCGCGATATGCCTTGCCATAGCCGTCTTCTCAGCAGCACTGAACTGGTATTTCCACAATCCACTTGCCAAAACCTGCACATCCATATTTTTATCCTTGCCCGGCGTTATATTCCCAATCGTTGTTGTGATATCGCCAGCCAAGACATAATGAGAGCCAAATCCTTGCGCTTGTTGTAGCAGCGCATCTTTGGCTTGCTGCAAAGCTGGCGTTGGATCGTAAGCCAAGCCGGAGCACTTCAACGAGACATCGACCGTGAACTTTTCGGCGCTCTCACCAACTCTTGGTTTAGCCGTGACTGTTGCCGCTGAGCAGGAAGGTGTGGTATTGACAAGCTGTTGGCCTGGCTTGAGTTGTGACTGAATCCCACTCTGCGCTTTTTGCAGAAGCGAACTTTGCAATGCTTTCGCAATACTCTCGACATCGCTTGCTTGTATAACGTGTGCGGCCTGGGGATCTAGCCCCCCGCTAAAAGCCGATGAGTTGGACACACGGATGCCGGAAAAGCAGCATGGCTTATCAATACTCATCGCCTGGATATTCCCATTTTGCCCGGCCTTGACGGCATGCGCTCGTACGGAAGCCACGCCAGGTATGATTGGCGGATCTGGCGGAACCAGCACACTCTCATCCGTCACCACCTGCTGACCAGTAACGTCAGTAAGCACTGTACCTTTAGGAATTGTCACCTCGGAGGGCGTATAATTCTTAAACGTCAACGAACCTGTCGCCTGTACACCCGGCTTTGGCTGACCACTGGACGTTCCCGTCTGTGATGCTTGCGGGGCAGAATATAAGGGAAATGCAACAACACTGGCGTGTGTCGTATTGCTCAATGGTTTGCTGTCAGCGGTTAGCGTCACCGTCGCTGTTGGCCTTGGGAAGATGAAAAGCAGGAAAACGATCAAAAAAATCGCAATCAATGCAATGATGATTCCTAAAAGATATCTTGACATTTGTCTTTTTCCCATCTTTCTAGTTATCAATAGCTGTAATGCTTAAAAAGTCGTGAATGAAAACAGGAACCTCCTTTATTATAGTCATATCTAATATATCAGACATATCTGTCTTATATAGTATACGATTCCATACTAGAAAAGTTGTGACAAAATGTGCAGTTATCGTTCACACGGGAAAATGGCATAGAGGCGAAAGAGAGATTGGCAGGGGCCAGACTACCAGGCTAATCTCCTGATGGTCTGGCCTTTGTCAGTCTCTCTTTCGCCTCTATTGATGGGCTATCCTACAGTGGGGATAATTATAAAGTTAGTGACTCCACTTTGGCAAGAAGCTCGCCAACATGGAATGGCTTGTAGATGAGAGGATAGCCATTCACGTATCTCTCTGCGCTCAAGGATGTTGTGAGCACAATCAGTGCTTTTGGTGAGAAGGGAGAGGAGAGGAGAGCAGAGTAGCAGTATTGTATATAGAGAGCGAGCGGCCAAGGTAGCCATCCGCAGGGCAAGCACAAGGGAGAATACCAGTGAAAAAGCCCCTCCGGCACTCCTGGCGGGGGCTTATTTGATCAGGATCACATAGCTAGCCACCACCAACCAGCGTTACGATCTCCAGTTTGCAGCCCTCTCGCAGTATAGCGCTAGCGAAGTCGCTACGCGGCACAATCACACCATCCAGTTGCGCTACCACACGGGCAGGTACAATAGCTAGTTCACTTAACAGATCAGCAATAGTACATCCTTCTCTGACAACGCGTGGCTGACCGTTTGCGATGATGGTAATGGACTTTGTATCAGCGTTGATGGATTCGCTCATCTCAAATTGCTTTCTTTTCAAGAAGTCACCGCAGCAGTTCCTCGCAATTTGGACAGCAGAGGCAGGCGGCATTTCACACATCTATTGCAGCACGCAATGTGCAGACAGTATACCTGATGTCCCTCGCCTCCAAAATGGCAGAGATGACAGCTACTCCACTCGCACCCGCCGCCATGACACACCTTGCGTTAGCTGGCGTGATCCCCCCTATTGCCAGTATAAGACAGCTGGGACATGTTTGTTTGATCTCGCGTATCAGACCGGGACCAGCAGGTGTCTCCCCTGGATGTGACTGCGAGGCAAAAATAGAGCCTACCATCAGATAGTCTGCCGTCTCTACCGCTGCCCTAGCTTCTGCCGACGAGTGTACCGAAGCTCCTAGTAGCGCTTCCTCACCAACGACCTGGCGCGCCACCGTCAGCGGTAAACTACGTATGCCGAGCTGAAAGCCATCCGCCTGCACTGCCAACCCCACATCCAGACGATCATTGACGATAAAAACCGCCCCATAGCGTTGACAGAGCGGACGAAAATATGCAGCTAATTGATAGAGATGAGCAGCAGATACTTGATGACCACGCAACTGGAGCATGTTTACGCCAGCTGACAGTGCTATTCCCACCCGCTCTGCCAGATCTGGCAGCGTCGGATCGGTGATCAGACACAACAAAGGCGGCCTCAGTTTGAACCTGCTCACCGTGCTACCCTCTTACATTCGCCAGATCAGTCGCAGGACTACTAGCAGAGGCGTGGGCTTTGCGCGGAATACGACCGGCAAGATACGTAGCACGCCCCGCCTCTATGCCTAACTTCATAGCATAGGCCATCTGTACCGGATCTTTTGCCAATGCCACCGCTGTATTCACCAGGCAAGCCGAAGCGCCCAGTTCCATTGCCAGAGCGGCATCAGATGCCGCACCGATCCCCGCATCGACCACCACTGGCACGCGAGCCTGCTCTACGATAATCTGAATCTGAGGCAGATTGAGCAAGCCCTGTCCCGAACCAATGGGCGATCCCAACGGCATGACTGTGACAGCCCCGGCCTCTTGCAACAGACGTGCCAGTATAGGATCAGCATTCATGTAAGGCAGTACTTCAAAGCCTTCCTTCACCAAGATTCTTGTTGCTTCCAGTGTTGCGACGGGATCGGGGAACAGATAGGTCGGATCGGGAATCACTTCCAGTTTGACCCAACGCGGTAAACCCAGCGCTGCGGCCAGACGAGCGGTCTGTACAGCCTCGTGCACGGTCTGACAACCAGCAGTGTTGGGTAGAATGACATACCTCTGTGTATCGATAAAATCGAGGAGACTCGGTTGATGAGGATTAGAGAGGTCCAAGCGACGCAATGCCACAGTAATGATCTCTGCTCCGCTGGCCTCCAAGCTAGCCCGCATGACTTCAAAATCGGGATATTTTCCCGTCCCCAGCATCAACCGCGAGCGAAATGTACGTGAGCCAACAATGAATAGGTCCATAGCAATGCCACCTTTCTGTACCATCAAAGCCTTCTGTTCTGTACCATCAAAGCCTTCTGTGGGGTCCCCGATCGTACCTAGTGCAGAACCCCAAAACCTTTTGGGGAATGGGAGAATTTGGGGACACCCCAAACCCCGCCAGGGTGGCTTCGCCAAATGCCACCCCCAATCCCTACAACCTCTCGTGCAGAAGCACTAGCTTCTCAGTATATTAGCGCTTCACCGGAAAGAGATTGGGAACGCGCATGGCAAGCATCATATCGCCAGTGATCTTGACTTTGCCCTGTGTGACGGCATTCATCGGATGCAGTTTTCCCTCCGTGATTGCCAGCCAATCCTGGTCGCTCACATGAAATGTAATATCTGGCTTCGCAACACCGCCTGGAATTAAATCACATCTCTGATCGATGATATGCAACGCCCATTGGCCCGCCTGCGCACCGGAAATGTTCCATTGGAAAGTTTTATTCAGTCCTGCCGCCGCCGCAGGATTGAAGAGTGATTGCAAAGTCCCGAACGTTTCGGCTACTGTCATCGCGCACTATCTCCTTATCGTAATAGTTCCAAAAAGTCTTGCATATTATAACACATGCTCAATGTGCTGGCTTCGTACGGGAACGACAATCCGTACTGGTTTTCTTATTATATTCATGCACCCGCAAGAGTACAAGACGATAGGTCTTTCTCCTACCGAGAATTCACAGGCCATGGTCGCTCCACTGTTCATCTTATGGAGTTTCCCACCAGATGCCGCTGGCCCCTGCTTTGCGTAAAAAGCCCGCTGTACGACTTTCAAAAGGGGTCCTTCAGAACATGACAGGGAGAGGATCGACCAGTATGGAGCAGGAGAACCGAACAGAAAAATATAAGCAAATGCGTGAGATGCTCAATGAAAAGCAGTATAGAGAGTTTCTAGCACTAGAGGCCAAAGAGCGAGGGAATATTCTTTCAGTTGCCAGAAAGCAAAGGTCTCCAGAAATACCATAAAAGCAGGTATGAGAGAGAGAGCAGTTGGGGATGTGTGCCTTGCAGGAGATCGCATTCGGGTACAAGGCGGAGGGAGAAAAAAACAAGAAGAGCATGATCCAAGCTTACAGGCCGATTTAGAAGCTCATCTTGATCCCAAAGGTGATCCGATGAGTCTGCTTCGATGGACAACCAAGAGTATGAGCAAGCTTGCCAAAGCCCTTGCCAGTCAAGGTCATTGCATTGGGGAGACAGCTCTTGGCAAGCGGCTGCATGCGATGGGTTTCTCCCTTGGAGCCAACAAGAGAGCGATTGAGGGCAAGTCACATGAGGATCGAGATGGCCAGTTGAGACATATCAAAGAGAAGTGTGAAGAATTTGAGGCTATGGGTGCCCCAGTCATTTGTGTGGACTGCAAGAAAAAGGAACTCATTGGCAACTTTAAAAACAATGGAAGAGAATGGCAAGCCAAGGGCGAGCAAACCACGGTCAACGTCTATGACTTCCTCTCGCTTGCAGATGGCAAAGCCGTTCCTTATGGCATTGACGATCTCGTTCATAACACAGGCTTTGTCAACGTTGGCATCGAGCACGATACAGCAGAGTTCGCCGTGGAGAGTATCCGACGTTGGTGGCGTTCTGTTGGACGGGACTTGTACCCAGATCAAACCCACCTGCTTATTACGGCAGATGGAGGCGGAAGTAATGGGTCACGACTGCGCTTGTGGAAGGGAGAATGACAGCGTTTTGCCAAAGAGACAGGACTCTCTATCACGGTATGCCATTTTCCCCCTGCGACCTCCCGGTGAACATGCAAATCCCAGATCCTCCGGGCTACTGCAAGTGGTGGGTGACTACGTTCGCAGATGCCCCTGGCTATTGCGGTGGCAAGAGGGTTGGTACCCTGCACGCTGGCAAAAACTACGTGTGGTGTACAGTAGAGGGCCCCGAGGTCAGAGATAACCAAGGGAATTACAACCACTGGTGGTTGTACACTGTTCTATTGACCTGCGCATAAAAAACTAAAGTCAATAGCCGGTGGTCTCCCTCTTATGTGTTGGCAAGTAGCGGAACGAGCACAACAGTCAGCAGCTCTTTGACGGTCCAGATATGATCGGTGAGGCCAGCGGCCATGGCTGGGGTTCTCGGTTGCCAGTGTGCTTGTGATGTCTGTTCTTCCAATTCTACGCGTAATGACCTAACAGGACGGGTAAAATTGTAGAGAGCGTCCTCAAGAGCACTAGCTGCTACAAGAAAAGTGAGCTTCTTTTGAGAAGGAAAGCGTCTTACGAACTAACCTTCCATTCATCTGACCGCGCCTGTCAAGTGAGTTCTTTCCACATACGCTGTATGTTCACCTAGCATATTTTTCACCTCTTCTTGATCTCCATAAACCACTTTTGGAATAACACCAATAAGTTTGCTTCCAGCTCGGATTTTAATAATTTGCAGATATTTCCAATCCTCACCTGGAACTGGGAGTGTTGGCGGTCTTCCACAACCAGAATATTGCCGAACCTTTCCCCACTCAGAAAGCATAGCATCTCTATATGCTCCTTGCCCATCTGTTGCCATGGCTGGTGGCTTATCTATATGTCCGTGCCTTCTTATCTGTCCCATCAAGAGGTACGCTGCTTCTTGTTCATTCTTAGCTATTACACGTCCAACACGTAGACGACTCTCTAGCTCGATGGCCGTGATACGCCAAAACGTTCCTTTTTCTTCTTCTTCTAGCTTCCCCCTTTTTCTCCCTTATGGCCTACAAAAGTCTGGCATCCGCATCTGCTTGAATACAACTCAGCTTATGCGGTACAACGATGTTTTCATCTATTTTCTTCACCTGCGTCTCTGCTCTTTCCAACCAACTAGAAACAGTCTCTTCTTTTATTCCCTTTATACGATGAATAGCAGCTAAACTATTTCTATCTCCTAGCATAGCCATACACTCTATAACTTCTTCTTGAGAATGGCGAAGCCCGTAAAACATCGTCTCTTTTGTCTCCGTAAAGGTCTTTTTGCACGTTTTGCAACGATAGCGCTGAATGCCCTTCTCTGTTTTGCCGTATTTAATCACATTGTCAGGCTTTATCTTGTGATAATCTTCACATGCCTCATTCATGCAAAATGTGCAAATTTCTGGTAATTGCTTCTCTTCCATGGCTCTGGTTCCTCTTGTTCATGCGCCTTTTTCTCCTATTTTAGCAACCACAGCCAAGAGGGAGACCACCCAATAGCCCGCATGCGCATAACACTGGGAGAGAACAGATTTACGATACCTCAACCGTTCTTTGGCCAGGGTCAATTCCTGCTGGACATGTTCGAGATCAAGACAGCAACAAGTTAGTGCTAGTAATACTGTGTGAACAATAATCAGCCATTGTATGCTGCTGTAGTATTTTTCTCCTTCTCCGTTTACAACATATCTCCTCTTTTGGTATGATCACATCATCAGGTGGTGGCGATCAGATACGTAGAGGAGTGGGATGATGTCCACAACAATTTCGCAAGAGCAGTGCTTGGTAGCGCTGACACGTATTAGCAGAGTAGCAGGCAAGCTAGGTGATCCATATGAGACCATTTTTGTCAACCAACATGGTTCTCCCGTTGTTTCCCTCACTGAATGGTATCGCTTGCGCAAACAACTGGGCCCTGGAAGCACGTGCAATACCTATTTAACATGTTTACTGCCTTACATTTCCTTTCTGGAAGAACAGGCCTGTCCTTGGAACGCTTCGCCTCAACAACTGCGCCCGGTCATCATGGCATTTTACCGCGACCGGCTTGGATGTCAGATCCATCCAGGCAAAGATGGAGAAAGCGTCGAGATTGTTCCCACACGTGATACCCCGCTGCGCCCCAGCACGCTACGTGTCCTGCGTGCAGCACTGCGCGATTTCTACTTAGTCCTCAAAGATGCCGGTTTGTATGCCTTTGCTCATCCACTCACCTCCGAAGTGCTCGTTGCGCTCAAACGTGAACAGATGAGTACCTTAGCCAATGGTGGGGCACCCGATCACGCAGGTATTCGGGAAGAGACCCATGAGCGATCCCGCAGGCGTTCAACAGCGTTTCTTCGACACGCTCAGACCCAAGAGTGGAAGCCCGAGTTACGTAAGGAACTGGCTGATGTGCGTGAGGGCATCCATGCTGTGCTCAATGCGCTCATCGACAGCGGAGAAGTTTCTCTGCGCGAGAAAGCCGTGCTCGAATTGCTCCAAAATACAGGGGCCAGATTGCACGAGATCATTTTGATGACGGTGGGTGGCTATCGCAATCAGGGTCTTGCTGGTCAGGCACGAGTAGTGAACAAGGGCAGTTATGGGTGTGAAATCAAGACCCTCTACTTCAGTCACAACCCCAGAGTTGAGCAAGCCCTCACGGCCTACATTGAGCAGGTCCGTCCTCTGCATGACCCAAGAAGACGAAAGAAGCTGGCAGAAGTGGATGATCACGAGGCCCTGTTCCTTACAGAACGAGGCACGCCCTACTCGGTCAAGAGCTTTTACTACCATTGGTACCGACACTACGAACCATTGCGGAACATGTGCCCAGTGCGCTTCTCTCCACATGATCTTCGACACTTGTTTGTCTCAGAATTCCTCATCAGGCTCAAACTTGCATGTGGAGCCGGTACAGACCATTTTGATGCTGAGCGTTATCTGCGAGAACGTGAAGCCTTCGGGAATCAGGTCATGGGCTGGCGCAGTGCCAAGACTCTTGATATTTATGATCAGACGCGTAATGGAGAGAGTGTGCTCTCCACACTAGCAGGCTATCAGCACGACTTGGCTGCTCGCCGTTACGTACCAGAACTGGCCACTGTGACGCACAGACAACCCGAGAGGCCAAAAGGTTCTCCCCTTGAGGAAGAGAAGCCCTCCACCTGTGAGTCTGAGAGCGTTGTCTGGACACACGATAGTGAGACATTGGCTTGGATTAAGAAACGACAGTTCCATGCTCAAGAAGAGGAAAAAGGAGGTCAGCTTTGAGAGAGAAAAGGACGCAGCTGGAAAGCAACGCCGCAAGTTCGCAGGAGAGTGTACAGCAGCAAGTCGGGCTTGCTCCGCAAACACACCGTCTCAATTTTCGTGATCCAAATCAGCGCGAAGCACACAGACAAAAGTTCATGACATGGCTTCCCAAGGTCTTGCATGATGCTCCAGGAATGCAATGGGATCGCTTAGCAAGCCGAGTTATGGGATACCTTATCCGCACTGTCGCAGATAACCCTGATGCTATCGCGATTACTCTTGCTCTTGGGTGTGCAATAGATGCAGTGAAAAACAAATCGTTACTGACATATTGCCAGCATCTCACAGGTCTGCTTGCCCGGCTCCGTTCCGATTATGGGATGAATGATCTGAAGCAACTCAGTACTCGCCAGATTTGGGACCGTTTTGTAGAGGGACGGACCCTTTCGAGACATGAAGTGAACCTGCTCATTGTTTATGAAGCACTAGCCGCTGTTCATATGCGCAGATATCTTGAAGGGTTGAGCCAACGACAACTGGTATGTTGGCAGCCATATGTCCTCCCATTGCTTCCTACAGGCTTCATCGAGAAACAAGCACAGCGTAAAACGGTTGAGACAGCAAGCAAAGAGCGACGTAAGGCGCAGTCAGATGTCATCTTACCTTTGTTTCCTTTGCTCGTAGAAATTGCACAGTTGCGTAAACAGGCAGCCGAGCGATTGGTGAAGGAATTTCAAAAGCATCGGGATCGTGCGATTGCAGGAGAGATTCCTCTTCCCTACCATTTTCAGTATGCTGATCGTCTGTTTTCTGTGACTCAGGATGCTTCATCTGTAGCTTCGGTAAAACTTCTAGAGCGTGAAGTCATTCACTCACTGACCCTTTGGAACCGAACAAGTTGGGTCGGGTCCCATCCCAAGCAATACAGCAGAGATATTTGCAGAGAGGCAGAACAGCAGCTGGGTGCCTATGCGCCTTCCCACACTCTGTATTTTTTGCAGTATCAGGGGAATCCTGAAAATCTGCTCTGGTGCGGTGATGTCATTGCAAAGCGAGGATTTGGTCGGGAAACGGATGGAACTGAACGTGGGAGTAAGCGTAAGGACTTTGATGTCTCCCGGCCAGGGATATTAACTCCTCCAAGAAGCGATAGCCAATGGCTCAAACATGCCTCACGTGTAGAGCTTTCGGCAATCATCTTTGAACCTGAGAGCCTGTACCGAGCGGCATTGTTTGCTACTGCCTTGGCAACTCTGGCACTCACCAATGGGAGTCGCCTCAACGAGCTGCTTCAAGTGAGTGCAGATCGGTTCGAGACCTTAGTCATTGATGAACTGAAAGATCAGCAACCGACAGGCCGCAAAATTGGCATTCTCGTTCAACATCTCTTACCCAAGGGATCGCGGCAGGAAAGCGAGCGCCAGTTTTTCTTGATCGGTGAGGTGGCTGGACGGCTCCTGACCGAAATTGGTCAACTTCTTGAGACAACTCATGATGGGATGATCCCAGTCGTTCATCCTCATGACAATTCCAAAGAAGAAGATCTGTATCCAGAGCCCTACCTGTTCCAATGGAATGCCAGTGCAGATGGTCGGCTTGGTTTGCTGACCAATGGTGATGTGGGGTATCTCCTTCGTTTCCTGTTCCATGGTCTCACGCTTACTACTCGCTCAGGTACACCAATTCGCGTTGTCACCCACCTTCTCCGGCATGTGTTAGCAACACATATAAGAACTGTCAAGAATGTACCAGCAGAGGCCGTAGCCTATCTCTTGCACCATCGAGTCATGCTTGAAGGCTCATCTCGTGCACTCTCTGTTTCCGAAGCAACGGCCTACTACAGTCGTATGCCGCTTGAGCGCCTCCTGGCCTTGCTCTTTGAGGCTCAGTCTCAGCTTGCCTCTTCTCATATGTCTTCCTATTTGCAAGTTCCACCACCACGCACGCTGGAGCAGATGGATGCTGCATTACGCCAGATCTTTGAGCAATGGGGGCTCATCGGACCAACCGTCTTTGGCTATTGTGGTGCAGGAGTCTGCGTCCGTCCTGACAATCGTGCTCTCTGCTTGGGTTGTCCACATCTTGTCCCTCATTCGGGCGTCAGCAGCAAAACAAAAACAAACCACTGTTGAGCGTCTGAAACAGGCGATCAAGCAACTTGAAGCAGAAGGCCGCCCTGTGAATACCTTCACCATCAAGGAGGTCAGTGGCTTGGATTACATGGTCTATTATCGCAATCGCGAGGCATTCGCTCTCTTCCAACTGCATAGCACCCATCTGCGTAAGGAACGAGAAAAGGAGTATGCAGCAAAAAAAACTTCTTCACGTCGCACATCAAAGCAGAAGGCTGAAAGGGAGAAAGAAGCTCTTCATGCAGTGAAAGTCACCTCGCGTGACCCGCTTCTTGATGACAAGCGACCACGCCTAGTCGCACTGCTTCGAGAAACTCAACGTGAACGGGATGAGATCAAACAACAAGCGCAAACAGAACGGGCCGATTTAGAACAGCGCTATCATGCTCTTCTGCAAGAACACATGCAATGCGGGATCAAGATTGCCCGTCTAGAAGCCGAATATGCAGAGTTCCAAGCCTTTATGGAACGCTTTCGTTCTTCACTCAAATACGAAGAACAAGAGTTGTAAAGAAGAATTGGAGTTATATCATGGTTTCTTTCATCCTTTTATGGTTCCTACTCCATAGTGTACTCAGTGTTGCAAATCCTGAAAGGGGACGGGATTGTTCATGTCTCGCTTTCTGGCCACTGATGCAGGTTGGGCGGATTCCCCCTCTGGTCTGAGCAGCACCTTATGGCTCGAGAGACTCGTCGAGAGCAGATGAACGACTCCCTCAATCACGTACACATGATCGTGTTCTTGCTCAGTCCAGATTCCCTTGCCGAAGGCTTTTGTATGGCGCTGATGGAGTGGGCACTTAAAGGCCAAGCTCATGTCACTCTATTGTTCTTGCTTGCCTTGCTCAACCATTATGGCTGTTTTCAACAGACGGAACAACAAGCTTGTTTCTGCTTGTAAAGCGAAGAAACAGTAACAACTGGAAGAAACAAACGTTCTTAAGTTCGACCCGTTTGAGCAAATTCCACACCCCCTCTTGGGGATTGAGCTCAGGTGCGTAAGCAGGCAAACGTTCGATATGAATGCGTTTGTTTCCGCCTTTTGTCAGCCAGTCTTTGACGACATTACAGCGATGAATAGAAGCGTTGTCCCAGATAACCAGGATCTTACCCGGTATCAAATGCCGCGAGAAGCTGTAAGAAGCGGACAACATCAGGCCCCTTGTAGGAGTGGTCTTGCATTTTCAGAAAGATCCTGCCATCGGGAGTAATGCCACCGATGGCAGAGAGATGATCGTATGTCTGTTTGACATTGAGAACTGGGGTCTGTCCGCGTGGAGCGTATGTGGATACAAGCATTGGCAAGAGATAAAAACCAGACTCATTGTAAAATTGGAAAATATGTGATGGGTTTATTTGCGGGGTATCTGATGTGTTGTCCTGAGACAAAAAAGCAGAGGGAAAGGCTGTAACTGTTGCTGAGAAGGTGCGTGAGGGGTATGAGGTGGAGAGGGAGTGGTAGGTGAGTCCATCAAGAACAGTGCAAAAAAGAGCATCAAAAAGGAGACAAGGTGATAGGATACAGTTTTGGGCCTGTTTTTGTGAGAGAGATGAAGGTGTTTTTTGTGAGGAAAGAGAGGGTATCTACGTGGGGTGTGGTGCCTGGATGAGCGTTTGGGAGTGGAGTCATCCCCTGCGCGTTTTTCCTCTAGTCATTATGTTTTTCCTCGCCACTGCCTGCCACCATTACGCCGAGGGGAAGCTTGCGCTGACAAGTATTGGTATGCAGGCTACTGACCCGAAGGTGGGGTAGCGCAGGGCAAGCTCTGGGCTGATCCTGGCCAAAATGCGATGGGGAGCCGA
>VBJK01000443.1 GCA_005879655.1 Chloroflexota bacterium
GAAGCGCTCAAGATCCTGCTCCACAGCGAGAAGACGAGTCGAGAGATGGTATGGCTCGATGTATGGGAAAATACCTGCGACCGCCTTGAGCTACCCCGCCAAGCAGATTGCCCCACCTGCGGGCAACACCTCTACGAATTTCTGGATACCCTGAGCGGCCCTCGCAGTACCAGTCTTTGTGGCCGTAACGCGGTACAGCTACGCAGTAGCATCAATAAAGCCCAAGGCAAGATAGATTTTGCCTTGCTAGCGGAAAGGTTACGCCCCCTGGGTGAGGTGCACTACAATGAATTTTTGTTGCGTTTTGTGATTGATGGGTATGATATGACGGTCTTCCCTGATGCGCGTGCAATTATTAAGGGGACGGATGATGAGCAGGTGGCGCGGTCTGTGTATGCTCGGTATGTGGGGATGTAGAGGGTTTATCCTTACAACATTGCAACGAAAAAGCTTGTACTCGTAGTACGCAGTTGCTATAATAAGCCTGTCTGATTTCAGTGATGTCTGTTCTGACCTTTGGAGATAAGCGCAGAAGGCCGAATAGTCTAACAATCGCTCATACCTGAGTAATCCTGATAATCTCTTTCACCCATTATCGCAGCTTACGACCATTTAAGGGAGTTTATCATATTCTATGAATGAACATATACTTGTCTGTGTGGCATGGCCATATGCGAAAAGCTCCACCCATGTAGGGCAGATCGTTGGCGCATACCTGCCAGCAGACACTTTTGCACGCTACCATCGTCTGGCAGGCAATCATGTGCTGATGGTTTCAGGTAGTGACGAACATGGCACCCCTATTCTCGTTGATGCTGAACGGCAGGGTATCTCTCCACGCGAATTTGTCTCACGTTATCATCAACAAATCTGTGAAATATGGAATAGGCTCGGTATCTCCTGGGACCTCTATACCGAGACAGGCACCGAGAATCACTATCGCATTACACAGGATTTCTTCCTGACACTGCACGATAAAGGTTACATCTACAAGGATACCATGCTGTCTCCCTACTGCCCGACAGATCATCGCTTCCTGCCGGACCGCTACATTGAAGGGACCTGCCCAAACTGTGCATATCCAGCAGCACGAGGCGACCAATGCGATAACTGTGGTCATACGCTTGATCCTATCGATCTGCTTGACGCAAAATGCCGTTTGTGTGGCAGTAAAGAGAGCAAGCTAGAGATACGCCAGACCGACCATTTCCTGGCTATCAGCCGGGAAAGAGGACTGGCGACCCAATACGCTAGCCTTTGCGATGAACTGGCTCAAAGAAGGCTTACGCGCTCGCGCTATCACTCGTGATCTGGACTGGGGTGTTCCTATTCCTCTAGAAGGCTATGAAGATAAACGTATCTATGTCTGGTTCGATGCAGTCATTGGCTACTACTCGGCATCAGTCGAGTGGGCGGAGAAGCAGGGCACGCCAGAAGCATGGAAAACCTGGTGGGTGCCTGGACAAACAAATCCACCTGTGAAACCCTATTACTTCATCGGTAAGGATAATATTCCATTCCATACGATTATCTGGCCCGCTATGCTGATCGGTTATGGCAATCGCAACCTACCCTATGACGTACCTGCCAACGAGTTCATGACGATGAGCGGTAGCAAAGCGTCAAGTAGCCGAGGAAATGTGATCTGGACACGCGATGTGCTGGACCACTACAACCCCGATACACTACGCTACTACTTATCAGCAACCGCTCCTGAGGGGCGCGATTCCGATTTCACTTTTGATGAGATGATCCGCCGCAACAACGATGAACTGGTTGCGACCTATGGCAACGTTGTGCATCGTACCCTGACCTTCGTGCAAAGTAAGTTTGCCGGTGTCGTGCCAACGCCATTGCCACAACGCGATGCTGACCGTGAGATTCTGGCAGAAGTTGAGCGTGGCTTTGCGCAAGTTGGCCATCACATTGCTGCCTGTCACTTCAAAGATGGTCTCAACGCTGCCATGGTTGTGGCTCGTGCCGCTAATCGCTATCTGGACGAGCAAGCTCCCTGGAAGCAGATCAAGGTTGACCGCGATGCAGCAGGCACAACTATTTATACCATGATGCAAGTACTGAGCGCTTTACATATTCTTTTCTGCCCATACCTGCCCTTCTCTTCACAGAAACTTCACGGCTACCTGGGCTTTGAGGGCGATGTAAGCCAGCAGCAGTGGCAACTCAGAACAGTTTCTGCGGGCATTGCGCTACCCGCCCCGTCACCATTGTTCCAGAAATTGGATGTGCCTGCGATAGTGTAAGCACAAACGGTATAAAAAATCAGAGTGCTGCCCTTGTGAAGCCATGGCCTCGCAAGGGCAGCACTCTGATTTTTTATGCCGTTTGATTCAAACTATAGCCCGCAGCCTGCGCCCCCAGACAAGCAGCGCCAACCACACCGGAGAAATCCCCCAGCTTTGCCCGCAAAATTGGTGTCTTTTTAGCAGGTGCGGCAAGCGCAGTCGTACGAGCACGATGTACAGCAATTTCAAACAGGAGGTCAACAGCTTCGATCACACCCCCGCCAAGGATAACACAGTCAGGATTGTACAGGTTCATCACTGAACCTAAGCCATAACCGAGGTAATGAGCGGCCTCAGTGATCACTTCAATAGTTAACTCGTCTTTTTTCTGGATAGCGCTGGCCAGAATACTTGAGCGGATCACCACCTCGCCCAGTTTGAGCTGACGATCGGCATCATCAGACAGTACAGAAGGGCGTCCATGATGTATTTCGGCCATAATTGACTTTGTAATAGCTGTACGAGATGCATACGCCTCAAGGCAACCACGCCCACCACAGCCACACAGCCGCCCACCAGCATGAATCACCATATGCCCGACTTCACCTGCGGTCCCCGTCAAACCAGTATACATCTTCCCATCCTGTACAATGCCAGAGCCAATGCCCGTACCAACAAAGATACACACAAAATTACTATAGCCTTGCCCAGCACCATACAGATACTCCCCCAGCGCGGCCACCTCTACATCATTGCCTACCCCCACAGGCTTCCCAAACTGCTTCCCAAGCAGATCTCTCAGGTTCATGTCCCGTACACCTAAATTAGGAGCATTCATCACGATACCTGTACTGCGATCGACCTGTCCCGCAGCACCTACCCCGATGGCGACAATACTCGCACCATCAGGAAGCTGAGCCGCTTGCAAGGCGGTAGTTGCTAATTCTATAGTACGTTGCGCTACAAAACTTTGGCCACGTTCCGCTCGCGTTCGCTTGCGCGCAGACCCGACAACATCTCCAGACATAATATCAACGACTGCGGCCAGTGTTTTTGTTCCACCCAGGTCAATGCCCAGGGCATATACTTTTTGTTTGGTCATGCGATCACCCCATGTTATTTCTTGACAAAAGGCAGGCTCAATCCTGGCTGAACATCTAGCGCTAGCCCATGTTGCTCACCCCGACTGAGATGAAAGAAGGCTGCGCTAGCGATCATGGCTGCGTTATCAGTACAAAACTCAATAGGTGGATAGCCTAGACGAATGTGCAACGGAGTCAGCTCCTCTGCTAGACGCGTGCGCAAGCTAGCATTTGCAGCCACTCCCCCGGCAAGCAAGACTTGCTTCACGTTATGCT
>VBJK01000444.1 GCA_005879655.1 Chloroflexota bacterium
GACGTGAAAGGTTTAGTAGAGAATGATAGGATTGGGAAAAATATCGTTGAACTGAATCTGATTTCCATCGTCCCAACTGCATGATGTCATGTACTGAGAGACCTGCTTCGAGGGCCGTAGATGCAGCTCCACGTCTGAATGAATGCCCGGAGAAGTTAGTTGGATCGAATTTAGCATCGCGAAGTAGACAATGTAGACGATCAATAACCCAAGTATGGTTGAAAGGACGTGCCAAGCGGGAGAACAAGGGATCAGAGGGTTTCCCAGGGAACCGAGACACTAGCAATCGTAGTGCTCAGATGGAATCACCGGTGGCTGCAAGCACGATCACTGCCGAAATTGGTTCGTTTTAGAGGAAGGTAGATGAATTGTGAGATCTGCAACTGGCCCTTCAGCGCCGATATTGAATTTCCAGTGTCTCAGCGAAGCAGTGAGGAAGTGCGAGCGTAATCGCGGCAGTGAAAAAGATAAGTTGAAGGGGATCAATAGCGTCGCCCCGAACAGAACGAGAGTTGAGAGAGGAGACAACGATGATGTTGTCGCACATGATTGTGGCTGACTTTCCTTTTCATGATGCGCCCCACTTTGTCAGTGCGTAGATACTAGAGAATAACGTAAGCTTCCTTTCAGTCAATGAGACGGGAGCGAAAGGCTCGTGGAATACGGGCCGAGAAGGCTAGATTAGATCATCAGCCCCCAATGCCTTTGACACCGCTTGCGTCGGTGTGAAGTTGCACGCCGGGACGGTGAGGTGAAATGAGACGGATGCCGGAGCAATGAGAAAGTAGAGTCGCTCATCAATGAATATCTCGCTTAGCTTCCGATGTAATGCGACAAAGGGAATGTGGATGGAAATGGGACATCTTTCGTAGCAAATTGAATGTGTTCCTAAGGAACGGACGTCCGAGAGGGATGACCCTCGCACAGAATGAGAGGAAATCAACAAGCTGTTCGAGTTGGCATGGGATAATATTGTTCTTGAATAAAAATTCATTGACTGCTTTCAGGGCATGTTGATGTTTGTCGAAAGACAAGCGAATTTGCATAGCATCTGAGTCGATCTGAATACCGAGAAAATTGACTTGAAATTCATCTTCCCTCTTGGAGTGTTTTTCGAAGAGATCGAGATAAGCGGCGAGTAAACCGAAGAACTTCGGCTCTGAATCGTCGACTAGAAGGAAATCGTCGAGATAATGTATCAAGTCACGCTCAAATATGTGCTGTAAAATTCAATGAAACCCTTCGGCATAGAGATTGAATATAAATGGAGACGTGCGAAGCCCAAAAGGCAAGAATATGTCGACGTAGATCTTCCCCTTCCACTCAAAGAGGAATAGCCAGTAGTCATAGGGAGAGATGAGGATCATTCGGAAGGCGTCTTTCAGATCCCGTTTGAAGCTTAGCGACCGTACTTGATTACTAAGCCGACTGCGTCATCGAAGGTTTGATAGAGTAATGTGCCGTAGCGTTGAGGTATATCGTCGTTGGCAGAGAAAACGTGGTGGAAAGGACAAATCGTGAATGCGTCTCCAATCTGTATGTACCCCGTTATGCTTCTTTTCGACAGCATTCAATGGATTAATGATATAAAACTTCGGGAGTGTGAATATTTCGATGACTCGGTTCAGTTTGACCTTCGATAAGATGTTGGCAGTAATCTCATTGATAATACGAAACGCAAAAGCTGTGATTGGAACTACGGACACGGAGGAAAGGGCCGTCGTATCCCACCCGTGCACCATGAGTTGCGATACCTGCAAGAAGTTCTGGAGAAACTGGGTCTGGATAATGACGTAGCAGACGGCGCCAGCGATGAGGATGGAGTGTGGAGCGGAGACGGAGGTGGGAAGACAGCGGAGTAACCAGGTTGAAGGCCGGTGATGTATTGGGACGATCAGGAAGGGGATGGGTGGGAAGGGAAATGAGAATTTGGTCAAGATCCTTCAGGAGGAGATGACCGGCAGAGGTATGTGAATGAGTAGTGAGCTCCGTGAGAGCTCCAGGAGAGTTATCCCCAAGGGAGGTGTGATATGCACCGACGGGCGGGGAGAAAGGAGCTTTATGAGAGCTTGAGAAAAATCCCCAATGCGGGGATTTGAATGAGGAATTGAGAGCGGCAATGAATGAGATTGCGCTACGAAAACAGATGAAACAAAACTATTGAGTCAACCAGGGCCAAACTACGGGTTTGACTGCGTAGGTTTACTTGAAGAAGCTTTGCATTGATGTGCGGGATGACCTTCAGCATTGCATTTGCTGCATGCATGAAGGCGACGGGGGGGAAGAAATGAGCTTTATGAGAGCTTGAGAAAAATCGCCGATGCGGGGATTTGAATGAGGAATTGAGAGCGGCAATGAATGAGATTGCGCTACGAAAACAGATGAAACAAAATGCGTAGGTTTACTTGAAGAAGCTTTGCATTGATATGCGGGATGACCTTCAGCATTGCATTTGCTGCATGCATAAAGGCGACGGCAAAAGGAAAGTGCATCGTTTTGCTGCGTCATTGTAATTGCGACAGATGGGGCTGTTGCGTCCTTGAGCAGTAACAGTGGTAGGAGAATGGAAGACTGCTTGACGAGTGACAATCGTCGTCGACATGAGTTGTGGATCAATGTGGATCCAGACATTGGGATCTGTGCTTGATTGATACTTGACGTAGCCAAGTGGCCAACTGGCGTGTGTACATCAGGACCGCCGTGCCGAATCGGACGTTGTCTCGGTCGTAAATGTCGCGAATTGCACCGTAAACGGTAATTGCAGTAAGGAAATGCTGGAATGTCGGGAAATGTTTTTCAAAGGCCGGGTTTTCATCTGCGACCAATGATACTTTGC
>VBJK01000445.1 GCA_005879655.1 Chloroflexota bacterium
TCACAAACAGCCTGACAAATCAGATGCAATCCTGAACAGCACTAGATTCCCCCCTCCCCAGAAATTCAATGGCAAAACACCCCGAGTCAAGGACTGGACACGAGAAATGCACAGATACTTTGACACCCAGAACATGAAACGCAAGGAGGAAGTCTCCTTTGCAATCATGATGCTCACAGGAAATGCCCAAATCTGGTGGAATGCCCTGGAAGATTCAGGAAAGGCCCTGACCAACTGGCATGACATGCGAGATGCAATTGAACACAAGTTTCAAACCATCAATGAGGAGAAACGTGCCATGGACCAACTCTACAACCTGAAACAGTACACCAGTGTACAGGACTACATCGCCGAATTCTCCAAACTCGCAGCACAAGTCCCCAACCTAGCCCCCCAGGAAGAATTCCGACTTTTCCATAGAGGACTAAAATGGGAAATCCAACACGAAATGGAACACCAAGGAATAGAAGAAGATCTACCTAAACTGCAGATTGCAGCCCAAAGGTATGACAATTTGCTAATGGACCAAAGAAAGCGAATGTCACACAGAAACAACCAGTTCAAGAAAACCCCAGAAAGAAAAATGCAGCAAGTGGAGAAACATGACACGTCAAAAATCAAATGTTTCATCTGCCAAAGGACCGGCCATTTTGCCAAAGACTGCACCGAGAAAAAGCCCAAGACTCCCTACAAAGGCAAGAAAAAGTTTGAGAAATCAACCACGACATTTGCAGCCACCAAGAAACTCAGCAAAATTTCCAAAGAAGAAGAAGGACCCCCGAAGCAATGTAACACCATGGAAATTAACTACATTGCCTACCAGCAAAACCATGAGAAAGCCAAAGAACCCATCAGGAAGACCCCAGGATCAGCAGGGTTAGACCTAGTACCCTGCGAATCAGGAGTTATCAAACCAGGAGAAATCGCAACCATAGATACAGGCATCGCAATGGCAATCCCTCAAGGAACAGTAGGAAAAATCGAAATCCGAAGCAGTGTCGCCCTCCTAGGATTGGCTATCAAGGCAGCCACCATCGATTCAGATTATCGAGGCAACATCAAGATGATAATCAAGAATGAATCCAAGCAACCAATCTCCTACGTTGCTGGAGGAAAGGCCATAGCCCAACTGGTCATCTACCCTATCATCACGGATCACCTCAAACAAGTAGAACAGCTCAGTGCCACAGAATGCAAAGGAGGATTTGGATCCACCGACACCAAGACGATCAGCGCCATGACCAACCAGCCAGGAACATGTGTATTCTCCACCTTACTGGATGGGGAAACTGAAGAAGTCCTGATCAACAGTGGAGCTGATGGAAGTTTCATCTCATCAAAAATGGCCCGAAGACGTGATTTCAACCCTGTACCATTGGAGAAACCCTACAAGATCATGCTCGCCAATGGACATCAAGCCACAGTCTCAGAGAAAATTGAGCAAGTACCATATGAAATCCAAGGATACCAGGGAACTGTCGACCTTCATGTCACACCACTGGACCTCTCCGCAGTTATTTTTGGAAACCAATGGCTGAGTGATGAACGAGCCAGAGTCGATTTCTTCAAAAAGGAAATTACACTGGAGAAAGATGCGAAGATCTTCACCATCAAAGCCAACAAGGAGAAACCCTACTGCATCATTGGACCCAAAACCCTCGGTCTCATCTGGAAACACGAACGAAATGAAGCCCAGTTTCTAAAAATAGATGCAGTACGAATGGATGAAGAAGCCAAGAAATTCTATGACAAGGACCGTCAAGAGATCAATAACCCGAAACTAGGTGCCCTATTGAACGAATACAAGGATGTGTTCCGAGATAAGTTGCCACCCACCAGGCCTACATGATGCCATGCCACCCACCACATTGAACTCAAAGAAGGAGTCACCTGAACACTGCAGGATCATTCGTGAAGCAGTACAAGAACTCATTGACCTTGGACATGTGGAACCCAGCACCTCAGCCTGGCGATCCCCAGTCATTGTGGTACTCAAAAAGGATGGAATTCCCAGAGTAGTCTATGACTTTCGTGGACTCAATAATCTCACCAAAGACATCTCCTACCCAATGAAATTCCAAGAAGAACTCCTAGAAGCAATGGCACGAGGAAGGATTTGGTGTGTCTTAGATCTCACCAGCGGGTACCACCACATTTGGCTTGCAAGCGAAGATAAGGAGAAAACCGCATTCGCCATACCAGGGCTAGAAGGAGGATTTTACCAATTCAAGGTTATGCCATTTGGACTCAAAGGA
>VBJK01000487.1:0-11166 GCA_005879655.1 Chloroflexota bacterium
CTTCCTCCCCGGTGGAACAGCCTGGCACCCACACCCGAATGGGGGAACTAGTGGCTTTTGTCTCCATCAGCCGTGGGAAGATCTCACGTCCGAGTGTCTGAAAGGTAGAGGAATCGCGAAAAAAACTCGTCACGCCGATCAGCACGTCCTGGTATAATGCCTCCACTTCGGCTTGATGGTCAGAGAGATAGGTCAGGTACTGAGCCATGCTGTCAATCTGCAAGAGCGCCATACGCCGTTGGATACGGCGCTGGAGCGTTGTGAGCTTATACGCGGTGAAATCCACATCCGTCCTCCGGCGCAACACACGCAGTATCTGCTGGAACACTTGCTCCCGTTCGAGGAACTCCTGCTCAGGGAGAGCTGATTCTTCGTCCGTCTCCCTTACGATCGACCGGTAGAGATGCGGATGGTGACTGATTCTGGTCAGTTCCCTAGCAATAGCTTCGGGCGACCCAATGAAATCCACGCATTCAGTAGCAATGGCACTCTGCGGCATCTCAGCGAAGAGAGCCGAGGTGGGGTCCTGAGCGAAGGTCATTCCTCCTGCTGCCTTGATGGCCTGAAGTCCAAGCGTCCCATCGGTAGCCGTTCCCGACAAAATCACTCCCAAGGCTCCAGCGGCTTGACGCTCAGCCAACGAACGCAAAAACGTATCAATGGAGAGATGCTGTCCACCAGCCTCTGTCCGAGGCACGAGTTGGAGCATGCCCTGTGAGAGGGTCATGTCCGTATTCGGGGCAATGACGTAGACATGGTTGACACAGACTTTCATGCCCTCGCGGGCCTCGTGGACCTCCATGGGCGTGGTCCGCGCTAGCAGAGTAGATAAGAGGCTTTCATGCCTGGGGTCCAGGTGCTGCACCAACACATATGCCATACCTGTATTGTCTGGTATGAAGCGCAGTACTTCCTTGAACGCCTCCAGGCCACCAGCAGAAGCGCCAATCCCCACAATGGGGAACAGGCTATGTTCAGAGGGCATCTCAGGTACTCCTCCCTCTCGTTGTCTCCGAACTTCCTTCTCGGAACTGCTAGGTGAGATAACCGGGGACGGCAGTTGAGCAAGCAGTATCATTCTGCTTACGTTACTTCACCTGGTCATTGCCGCACTAAATAGACAAGCTATGCATAATGATGTGAAGGCAGATCAGCTCAAATATGTCCTATGCAGTGTAACAAAGAAGCAAGTCCTCCGTCAACCATTTAAGAGGCAAACGAAAAGACTTGGCGGGGAAACACAAGGCCTGCCTCGCTCCTGATCGTAGCACTCGTACAGTATCTGATCAGTGCGCAGTGGGTGGGGATGCTGTCCTGGAAGTGGCGAGGTCGCCTGTGGCCCTGGTTTGGACGTCGGCCAGGCTGGATAGGTAAAACGCACAACTTCTTGCACACGCTCATTGGGTTCCGCTTCTCTTGTTTGACCGGACGGCGCTATCGTCTGTTGAGAGAGAGTTATAGGTGTAGCCTTCATAGTCGTGTCCTTCTCAGTTTCATTCAAAACATACTTCTTATCATGATATCGAATATGCCTTACAGCGATGTTACCTACTTTTGACTGGGAGGAGAGTAAGCAAGCATGGAGAACAAGCAGGACTACCCAGGGTAGCATATCTCGATGGTGAAGAGGTGTTCTGAACGCCAGTTCATACGACGGACATAGCTGAAGAGGCAAAGCTCATGAAGAATGATCTCCTACGTTAAGTATACACTATTTTTTTGTAATATGCAATATTTATCAAACAAAAAATGTTCATTGGATTTTTTACTTGCTCATCAAAAAAATAACACTATAACAAAAATACTTAAGCTATTTCTAATGAATAGAGCGCATTTAAACTAGCTTTTTTCTCTAAAATAGTGTATACTTAGTGTATCTCATCTCCCTTCTTTTATGAGTCACGTTCTTCGTAGAAAATGGTATGCAAAGCAGTATTCCATAATCCAAAAATGGCGATATACCTACCACATACCTTAATTGGCTCTTCACAGGACTCCCTTTACTGGCTATGGTATGGCAAGCGTTTGTGGCAGCTATAGCGGCTGGATGGGTGAGGCGTTTAGGTAGCCTTCATGGACTCTTCGCCGCTTTCGTTGCTGGCTGCATTATAGCAGTAGGCACGTGCATTGATAGCTTGTTTTATCTAGGGGCAGATTCATCGTTTCCCTGGTCCCTTTTCTTCTGGGCCATCTTTAGTACGGTGGTCAACGGAGGCACATTGCTGGCACTGTCAGTAGCACTATGCACATCCGTGCTGGCAGGATGGGCTCGCAGATTGTTTTATAGATATGACAGCTACAGTTCAGACTCTGGGTGAAGGCGAGCAACGGCACGCGAAAACTTAACTATCTTCTCCGGCCTTGACGAAAGCGCTGACTTATTTTCATCAGCGTCGGACGTTCATTTGACATGTTAGGTATCATTGGGTTAGAGTCACCTGTGCTGGGAGGCATGGAAGGTTGCTTCAAGTTTGCTCTCACCTTCGATCCGCCTGAGGATACTGCAAATTGACGAACATCGTACAGCAGCACGATCAACAATGCTGTTATTGGTATCAGCATATTCGCAGCTGGCAGATGCTTTGCCAGAACTGGTCCCACTTGCATATCTCCCAGGATCATGTGCGAGGCGGTCCATGCTAGCACCAGGCTGGCAATATCCAGGAGCCAGGGCAAGTGCCCGATCAGCCCGGAAATGAGTGCGCTACCTATCAGCAACATAATGATGCTCATGAGTAAGCCTATAACGAGCACTGGCAGATTACCCTCTGCCAGTGCTCCAACGGCCAGAATATTATCTAAACTCATCGTAGTATCTGCAAGCAGGATGGTAAGCAGCGTTTTAAGAAAACTCTTCTTGCCGATCTGCTCTTTTTGGTCGTGTGTCTGAGCTGCTACTGGTTTATTATGGCTCCTGTCGGCGAGGAGACGTATAGCGATGAAGAGCAAGATAGCGCCTCCAATGGCCTGTAAAAGTGCCAATTGCAGCAAGTACGTTGCGGCGACAGCAAACACAATGCGTAAGATAATCGCACTACCACCGCCTAGCATAATGGCCCACCAGCGCTGTCGTCCTTGTAATTTAGAGGCTACCGCCCCGATGACTAAAGCATTGTCGCCACTCAAGGCCAGATCGACGAGAAGAATACCCCCTATGGGTCCCAACCACTCGAACATGATAGAAAACTCCTTAATATTTTACTTTCTTTTGTAGCACCGTGCTCGTGCAGAAGCTCAAACCCTACCAGGGATGCTTCGCCCCCTAGACTCCCAATCCCTATCAGCTCTTTTGTTTTGGCACTAGCCTATATATAGGTATACGCAATAACCCCCCACCAATAAAACAAGGGAGCCGTGTTATCGTCATGGCTCTAGGACCAAGCAGCCAGACAAGCCGATCCGTAGCAATGGGATTGATTGTGTGTGTTACAATGGTAGCATATATTTGCTAGCGGAAAATTACATCATACCGATAAAGAGGGATCAATATGCCATATATACAATATTACAAACAGCCAGAATTACGTGACCCTGTGGTGATTGTCGCTTTTGCTGGTTGGAATGATGCGGCTGATGCGGCAACGACTGCTACTAAGATCCTGATCGACCGCTGGGCACCTACGAAGATTGCTGAGATCGACTCAGAAGATTTCTTCGTCTTTACGGAGACAAGGCCGACCGTCAAATATACGGATGGCATACAACGTACCATTGTGTGGCCTTCTAATCAATTTCTTTCTCACATTGCACCAGAGCTTCCCCATGATGTGATCCTCTTCGTCGGCAACGAACCCCAACTTAAGTGGAAGACTTTCAGTAAAGTATTTCTTGAGGTATGTAGAAATTTTAAAGCATCGGAGATTGTATTCCTTGGAGCATTGCTCGCGGATATTCCACATTCGATACCCGTCCCTATCACCGGGACCTCTTCAGATAGTGATATGATGGAACGGTTACGTGAAATGGATGTGCACAGGTCTCGCTATGAGGGTCCAACAGGGATGATTGGCGTACTTCATGATGCGTGTCGTCGTATACAGTTACCTTCGGCCAGCCTGTGGGCGGCAGCACCGCATTATTTGGCGATGACTCCTAATATTAAAGTAACAGCAGCTCTCCTGACTTACTTAAACGCCTACCTCTCATTAGGACTCGACCTGAGTGGTGTGCAATCGGATGCTTTACATTTTGAGGAGCAGATCACGGCCCTGGTTGCACGTGATCCTGAAGCGAAGGCGTACGTTCAAAAGTTGGAAGAGCAACTTGCCGCTCAGGGGCTAGATGAGGCGGTGGATGAAGAGAATGAACAGTCCAGCTTCGATGAGATAACGAGTACTGGCCCACTTCCTAGCGCAGACACCTTAATCCGCGATGTTGAGGAGTTATTACGTCAAGAGCGCGAGAATGGCCAGAATAAATCTTATGATGATACAGAGGATAACGAATGACGATTACCCCTTATAGTTTGGATGAGGTTTTTCATCCGCGTTCCGTCGCCATCTTAGGTGCCTCGCGTGCACCCCAAAAATGGGGACATGTTGTTGCCAAACAGCTTATCAATGGAGGTTTTCCTGGTGATATTTATCTGATCAATCCGACCGTTCCGCACATTCTCGATCGCCCCACATATCCTCATTTGCAAGCCGTTCCCTCCCATGTTGATCTGGCCATTATTACCACCGGCTTTCAGCACGTTGTTCGCTCGGTTGACGACTGTATTGCCCATGGCGTGAAGGGCATTGTGATTGTCACGGCAGGCTTTAGCGAGACAGGAGTAGCCGGTCGTGAGCTAGAGCAAGAACTGGTTGCGCGCTGCCGTGAGCATGGTATTCGTATTATCGGCAGCAATTGCATGGGATTGTATGTACGACACTCCCGCGTTACCGCATTGGGTATGGTCTTTCCGTTACCAGCAGGCCCCATTGGTTTAGTTTCGCAAAGCGGCAATCTAGGCATGTATTTCTTCGCGCAAGCTCACCTCGATGCGCTGGGCTTTACGACATTTCTGAGCATAGGCAACGCGATTGATGTCTCATTTCCAGAATGTATGCAGTACCTGGCTACTGATCCAGAGACAACCGTTATTGCGGGCTATGTCGAGGCGATTCAGGAAGCAACACTGTGCCAGGTTACGCAAGAGATGTATGATCGTGGATGCTACAAGCCGACCGTGATCCTGCTAAGCGGTGCAACCGAGGTGGGGGTGCGGGCTTCGCTGGCTCACACTGGCTCTCTTGCGACTGTGCGGCCCGATCATGACACGAGCTTGCTTGGTAGTGGAGTTGTGCGCGTCATACGTTCAGACGAACTCTTTCCCGTCGCACAAGCGCTAGCCCTGCAACCACCTACGCCCGCAGGAGGTCGTCGCGTTGCCATTATCGGCGATGGTGGGGGAAGTTCCGTGGCAACTGGCGATGCCTCGATACGCGCTGGCTTAGAGGTTCCTGTACTCTGTGACGAAACTCAGCAATGTTTGCGTATGCTGATGCCTGATCGTGCGACCGCCACCAATCCTATCGATGTTGCGGGTGCCGCCGATGAAGATCCCCTGTCATTTGCACATCTAGCTGAGGTATGCATCAAAGATCCACAGGTGGATGGCATCATCATCACGGGATTATTCGGTGGCTATCGTGATCTGCTTTCGGAGGAGTTTGGAGCGCGAGAGGAAGCTGCGGCCAGAGCGCTGGGGGAGCTTGTACGCGAATACCAGAAACCGATCCTTGTACAGACCGTCTATGCGCGCTATGCTATTCCTGCATTGCATATATTACAGGCAGAAGGCGTGCCCTACTATGAATCGGTGGAGATTACTTGTCGTGCAATGGCCGCTCTTGCGGAGGTAGGGCAGTTTTTAGCTGACAGAGGAAAATAGATGAGCCGTCGAGATTTGATCCGTATGAGTGATGAAGAGGTACGCGCATTTCTTGAGGAGCAGTGTACCCTTCAGGTTGCTACGCTTGACCATGATGGGTGGCCGCACGTGGTAAGTCGCAGAAGGCGGTCAATCTGCGACGGGATGCGCGGTTGACGTGTCTTGTTGAGGCTGGTGAGCAGTATAATGAGCTGCGAGGGGTACAGATTAAGGGACGGGCCACGATCATCGATGATCGTGAGTCTGTTCAGCGTCTGGGTGAGGTAATCTGGCAGCATTACAATGGTCCTTTGGATGATGCGGCACGTCAGATGGTGGTGACGCAGGCGGCTAAACGCGTGGTGGTATTTGTGGAGGCTGTGGAGGTGGTGTCGTGGGATCATCGTAAGTTGGGGGGTGGGTATTGATGCCACAACACGCACCTTCTTTGTTTTGTTTAGAAAGCTAGTTATCGTTTTTGGCGCTTTCCTTCGCTTTGGCGCAATCTATCGCAAAACCACCGAATTTCCACGACGACATCAGCCCAGGCTTTGTCGGAGTCCCGCCACGTATCGATGGGGCAGCCATTGCGAGGAAGGCTCACTAACTTTTGAAAAGGTGTTTCGGCTAATGTCTCTATAGAATGGAGGAGGACAGGTATGACGCGAACAGCATCACGTGCTTCTTGTCTTTTTATTATGTATGCTATTTCCTTGTGATAGAGACTTTGACCGCTTTTCTGATATCACTCGCAAGGAGCCAGAGGGCAACAAACAGCAGACTGCATAAACAAACCAATTTACGACGTAAAATAAGACTCTACAGAAGTAGGGGAAGATCAAGCTGATCTGTACGGTTTCGCAATGCATTCAGCAATTTTTCAAAACCTCGTTCCTCAAAAAAGTTTAATGTATGATAACGTTGTAACCGGTCTGGAAGATCACATGCCTCTATCCATCCTAAACTCACGCGCAACCTCACCCAAAGCCGAACCTGCCACTGCATCACTACGCGCAAACTCCGCCAGTTCAAAACTCAGCGTCTCTAACTCTTCACCCCCAGCCATCAGCGAGGTAATCTCTTCACGACTAATCTCAGATTTGGCAAAGCTGCCTAAACTACGTCCGCGATTGAGTATCGTGAAGTAATCGCCGATAGGATAGGCGTGATGAGGGTTGTGTGTAATAAAGATAACGCCCAATCCACGGGCACGTGCCTGCGCAATGTATCGCAGGACAATGCCTGCCTCCTTCACTCCCAGCGCAGCTGTAGGCTCGTCCAGGATCAACACTTTAGCGCCAAAGTATACTGCACGTGCAATCGCCACGGATTGGCGCTCGCCACCGGAGAGTGTGCCGACTGGCTGTGCCGTATCACGTACCTGGATGCCTATGCGAGCCAGTTCCTCGCGTGTCACACGGTCCGCATATTTGGCATCGAACACACGAAATGGTCCCCAGCCCTTGGTTGGCTCTGCACCCAGAAAGAAGTTGCGCGCGATGCTCATCAGAGGAATCATTGCCAGATCCTGGAAGACGGTGGCAATTCCTGCATTCAATGCATCGCGCGGCGAGGAAAAATGTACCTCGCGTCCCTCAACCAGATAGCGACCAGCACTCGGTTGGTAGACGCCAGAGAGGATTTTGATCAATGTTGATTTGCCCGCACCGTTGTCGCCAAGCAGGCACGTCACTTTACCCGCATGGACAGTCATCGAAATATCTTGCAGGGCGATCACGCTACCAAAGTATTTTGAGACCTGTTGCACTTCGAGTAGGGGAATGGATGATACATTCATCGTCGTACCTTCATTGCTAGTTTGCGCACATAGCCATTAAGCAGGACTGCGAGCAGGAGAATCACGCCAATGGCCACTTTGTACCAGTTAACATCTACACCTGCGAAGATGATGCCCTGCTCGACCATGCCAAAGACCAGTGCGCCAAACATGCTGCCAATCGGCGAACCATAGCCACCTGTCAGTAGCACTCCCCCAACGACAGCTGCCACAATCGCCTGGAACTCCAGACCCTGGCCGCGTAGGACATCCGCGTTGGTAAAGGTTGCGGCCTGGATTACTGCTAGTAGACACGCACAGACAGCCGTGCCAATAAACAGGAGTGTCTTCACCCGTGCTACGGGTACGCCAACATTGCGTGCTGCATTTTTGTCGCCACCGACCCCAAAGATCCAATTGCCGAAGGGGGTAGCCAGCAGGAGCCACGTTGCCAGTATCACCAGCGCGCAAGCCCAGATAATCTCGATGTGGAAGCCCGCGCCACCGATCGGGATGAGACTGGCAAAGATCGCATGTGCAGTACTATATCCTTCCATCTTGTCGAGGCCGCCTACGGTAGTCAGTCCGACTATGACAGAGGTGAAACCTGTAGTTGCGCCCGCAAGAATGTACTGCGTACCCAGCGTGACGATGAAGGATGGCAGGCCAGTGCGCAGCACTAGATAGCCGTTGAGCATGCCAACCAGCACTGCAAAGATCAGGGCGATGAGCATGGATAGCCAGATATCCAGGCCGTATTGGGTGCTTAAGGTGACAATGAGCATGCCACATGCGCCAACCATCGAGCCAATCGACAGATCAAATTCTCCGCCAATCATGAGCAGAGCTACAGGTACGGCCAGGATGGTCAATTCAGCCGCGACACTCAGATAGTTCGCTGTACCTGATAAGGAAGAAAAACCGCTTCCTCCTGCAATAAGCACAAAGAAAATCCATACGGCAATTGAACCAGCGACAGCACCTGTCTCAGGACGTACCAGCAGGCGGCGGAGCGGATTAACACGCATCATCCGCTCACTTGCGGCGGGACTGGCATCTCCTTTGATAACGCTCATATTTGCCTCCAACGTTTCTCGTCTTGCTAGCGTGTTCCCTGCTCCGTTAAGGCGATCACCTTATCCACGTTGTCTTTAGTGACAAAGTTGGGACCAGTCGTGAGGGTATCGTTGGCAATGGTATTGAGATTCGTCTTATACAGTGTTAACAGAACAATAGGCAAGTATCCCTGAAGATATTGCTGCTGGTCAATAGCGAACAGTATCCGTTCACTCTTGATGGCTTGCAATATATCCGAGGAGAGATCGAATGTGGCTAGCTTGACCTGCCCTGTCTTGTTTGCATCCTGTAGCGCTTTCAAGGCTGGCGTAGCAGTCTTGGAGCCAAGCGTCAGCACCCCGTCAATTGAAGAATCTTGTTGAAGTTTGGCCTCCATGCTTTGTTGAATCTGCGTCGGATTATTCGCATCAACAGCAACCTGATCCACTCTAGCCTTCCCAGCCTTCATGGCATCCTTAAAGCCTTGGCAGCGTAGCGACTGATCAGTATTACCAATGTCGTGGATAACACACAAAGCGTGTTTGACACCCAGAGTGGCCATTTTCTGGCCTCCACTAAAGCCAGCTTGATACTCCGTCTGGCCCACGTATGTCAGCACGCCAAGACTTTTCGCTACGTCGGCACCTGAGTTGATCGAGATCACTGGAATACCGGCGGCAACGGCCCTTTTAATAGAATTCTTCAGGGCATTGGGGTCGGGAATTGAGACGACCAACCCGTCTGCATGGGCAGCAACAGCAGCATCAATCAGCTTGGACAGAGCGACCAGATCGAAGGTGGGTGGTGCTTCATAGACGACCTGAACTCCCATGTCCTTGGCTGCCTGATCAGCACCCCTCTTGAGGACCGACCAGAACTGCTCTGATGCCTGGCCTTGTGTCACGACATAGAACTTGAGGTTGCGTCCTGAGTTTGTAGTTGACGGCGCGTTAGAGTTACTGGATGCCGCTTTACCACAAGCAACAAGAAATAAAAGCAAAAAAATTGTTGATATGAACTTGGTGAATTTAAGCGATACTTGCATAGTAAGATCCTTACATGATGGTTTTAGGTGTTTTTAACAATATGCGTGATAAGAGTCTGTTTTGTCAAGATACAATAGGAAAAATGAACTTATCGGGAAAAATTGACATTTGCATGTATTATTATACAGAGCAATAAATGCATTGATGATGAATGCATAAAGAGGCCCACCACAAGCCTTGCTTCATGTGGCCTCCCATGCTACACTACAAGCGCCGCAGGGTGGGTGCGGAAAGTGAGACCCTGGTGCAGCAACAAGAGACGAGTAGGGCTGGGGGTCCAGGGGGCAAAGCCATCCTGGCGGGGTTTGGGGCGTCCCCAATTTTCCCATTCCCCAAAAGGTTTTGGGATGCTGCACTAGTAACGTATTACCATAAGGAGGAAGAGATGAAGCTCTCTGAGTATATCGAATATGATGCAGTTGGACTCGCGCAACTGATCAGTAGCGGACAAATATCGGCTCATGAGGTACAGCAAGTAGCCCGTCAGGCAATCGAGGCTGTGAATCCGAAACTGAACGCGCTCGTCGGTGAGTTATTTGAGAAACCTCTGCCTTATGCGACAGATGGTCCCTTTGCAGGTATTCCTTTTCTTATTAAAGACCTGACACTGCATGCTGAAGGAGTGCCGATAGGTATGGGGACGCGATTGACTGGCGAGGGGATCGCGTTTCCCCACAACACCGATTTGATGCTACGTTTCAAGCAGGCAGGTCTTGCCGTGCTGGGACGCACAACGACACCGGAGTTTGCATTTAGTGCCTCTACAGAGGCGCTCGCCAGCGGCCCGACTCGCAATCCATGGGATAGCGCTCGTAGTCCGGGGGGATCGAGTGGAGGATCGGCGGCACTAGTGGCGGCTCGTGCTTTGCCGGTTGCTCATGCGAGCGATGGCGGTGGTTCGATTCGTATTCCTGCTGCTTGGTGTGGGCTTGTAGGTCTTAAACCAACTCGCGGACGCATCCCTGTTGGTCCTGATTTCGACGAGCTGCTATCTGGTCTGGCGATTGAGTTTGCGCTGGCACGCACCGTACGTGATACGGCAGCCCTGCTTGATGCAGCCAATGGTCCCGGCGTTGGGGACAAGTATGTTATTGCGCCACCTGCACGGCCATATGCGCAAGAGGTGAAGACCCCGCCGGGGCGGTTGCGCGTGGCGATGACGACGCGGGCTTGGTCAGGGGTTGCAGTTGACCGCGAGTATGTAGAGACGGTTGAGGCCGTTTGTCGCGAACTGTCCTCCCTTGGGCACGAAGTAGAGGAAGCCAGCCCACAGATCGATTGGGATGCATTCCTCGAAGCCAACATCACGATCTGGACAACAGCCCTGGCAGATGCAGCCCTTGGTCTTGCCAGTATGCGTGGAGTTGAGGTAGGACCAGATGTCCTGGAGGCGGTCACGCTGGCGTGTGTTGAGCACGGGCAGCGACTGACAG
>VBJK01000487.1:11219-24733 GCA_005879655.1 Chloroflexota bacterium
AGAATGACTCCACACTTGATCCAAGAGGGTGGTTCGAGAAAGCCTTTGCGCTTATTCCTTTTACGCCGCTGTTCAATGTGACGGGGCAACCAGCTATGAGTCTGCCCCTGGGGCAATCCAGTAGCGGACTGCCAATCGGGGTACAGTTTGTTGCACGCTATGGTGATGAAGCGACCCTCTTGCGGTTGGCTGCGCAACTGGAGCAGGCGTTACCATGGGAGAGTCGTCGTCCTGCGCTTGTGGCCACGAGCGAGCCAGGAAGAGAATTGAGCTGATGACAACCACCTCCAAGGTACTACTTCCCCCAGGTGGACAACGTATCCTCGTCGTACAAGCCCATCCAGACGATGCGGAACATCTCTGTGGTGGGACGATGGCCCTCTTAGCGGCAGAGGGCAAAGCTATCCACTATCTCTTCGTGACGCGAGGAGACAAGGGTAGCGATGATCCTGTAATGACGCCTGAAAGACTGGCAACCATTCGTGAACAAGAGCAACGGCGTGCCGCTGCAACGTTAGGGGTGCAAACGCTTACATTCCTCGATGGCTATCTAGATGGCGAGGTCGAACCGACCATAGCGCTACGGCGCGAGATTGCCCTTGTGGTACGGCAATGGAAACCTGATGTAGTCTTTACCCTTGATCCCTGGCGCAAGAATGAGATACATCCTGACCATCGAGCGGTCGGTATGTGTACTGTCGATGCTTTGGCATCTGCACGTGGGATTAGCAGTGTGGTGGAGAAGAAAATAGCGGTATTATGCTGCCATGAGAGCCAGACAAAACACAGGGATATCCCTGCATGGATCTATCAACAGGGTATTCTAGCGGGTGCACCACATAAGATGAAATATGCTGAAAGCTTTCATCATTATGTGATGTAGTAGAGGGCGAGGTATGTTAAAAGCGGCTGTCAAAAACACGACAGCCGCTTTTTGTCGATCGACTCGTCTGCTCCATTGACTGCTCTTTATTTCCCGCCATCATCGGCAGGAAAATTGTGGGTCGTGTTGCCGCCTGTGTTTATGAAGCCTAGTTCGACTGTTCTGAGTTCTCTTGCCGAAGAGCGGCGGCGATGGCATCAAAAATAGCACGATCCGTCTCCCGTTCCCACTCCGGCATTTCATCCCAGGGACAAACATACGAGTGCTTGGGGTTAGGGATATGTTTGTACACTTGCTCGATCCAAATTTTACGCACGAGTTTTCCACCTTCTTCACGATCTAACATCTTCTTGTTCCTCCTTAAAATCCATTGAGAATGAGCTTTCATTAAAGTGAAAGCGTCACAAATTTTTTCTGCTTATGTAAGTAGTACAATACGCTGATTGACAGTGTTGACAGTATCTACATCATCAAAGGCTTTGAACTTCTGATGCAAAGATTGCAGTCTCTTCTTGACCACTCCAGATGGACCTTGCTGCGCAATATCAACAGCCTCATTTGCATATGTACACGCTTCGTCAACATTTCCTTGTTGTAGAGACAAGAGGGCAAAATCGGTTAAGATCATACCTCTTCTTCTTGTTGGAGCTATCTGCTGCTGTAGAGCCTTTTTCAAGGCCGAGATGGCAAGTTTAGGACGTTGGAGACGTACAAAACAAGCCCCTTGCAGTTCAGAAAGCCGAGAACCATCGAAACGTAGCCAGGTCCCATTTGCGCCTCCTCGCATAGAATGCACTTCATCAGCCTTTTCTAGAGCCGATAGACATTTTGAAAAATTTTTGAGACCTGCTTGTGCTTCAGCTTCGACTGCCGCAACCCAGTATCTTGTCACAAGTGTTGTATCACCTTGACTTGTGAGCCGACCACTCTCTTCTAATAACGGCACAGCATTTCGATAATGCTTGCTAAAAAGAGGCAGATAGGCATGACGAATGAGAGAACAGGCCCACAGATCATAATTCTTCGCTTCTTTTGCCGATGAGGCAGCAAAGGTATAGCATGATTCTGCTGTGGCATAATCATCTAAGTCAAAAAAAATTTCCCCAGCTAATTGGCTTATGTTACTGGTGAGGCTACAAAGCTGTTGGTGTACAGCAGCAGAGTGAGCCTCCTTGAGGAATTGCGTCAACACCTTCATTTGACCAACAACGGCATCAAGAACTATTGGTTTTGACGGGGAGGCTAAAAATACTCTCCAGAAATGGTTATTGATGGCGTCCAGGCCTTTTAGCAATTCGCTATCAATGTAGGACCGTTTCTCTAACGCCTTCTTCACATGTTCCCAATCTACTTTAGGAACAAAGATCAAAGCATTGCCTGCTTCATATAACGATCCGAGAAGATCACGACGTTTTCTCTTCATCTCATCGCTTTCTAAATCAAAGGTAGATTGCTCATTGGGAGAAACATTTTCCCCCTCTATCAATGAGACGGAGCAACCAATAAATTCGGCTATGTCCTCTAACCTTTGTCTAGGAATTGGAGTACGCCCCGCACAGTAATCAGAAAGTGAGCGAAATGGGATCTTGGTTCCTTCTGCGACAGCTTGTAACTTATAGCCGCGTTGTTTAATGATCTGTTTCAAATTATTTTGATACTTTTGTGTAGGACTGTCTTTAGACATATCTATCCCTCCGACCGAATTTCTGCTGAATTTCTGCCGATTTTTGATCAGAATTGATCTTATCTTAAATAGCAGCTAAGTATACTAATGATTAGAGTTCACTGATATTATAGCAGTTTCCTAGTGCATAATTCAACAAACCAAGGAAAAAAGGAGCGGGACAACATGGTTAACAGCGCTGAGAAAGAATATCATTTGTTGACAACAGACCAAATCCTTGCACAGATGCAAGAATGGGAGAATAGGGCAGATACGCTGTATGATGAGCTTGTCGCAAGGGTTAGGGGCGAGACTAGAACACCCTTTAATGAGCTGGCACACGACGAGCTTTTAGCCGAAAGCGAGATAGCTCAGCAGGAATGGCAGGATCTGCAAAACGTTATTGTTGAGAGAGCACAAGAACGCGATAAGCTCTTAGCATCTCTAGGAAAGCTCAAGCTTACACTCACGAGGGCCGACTTCGAGCACATTGCCCCAGAGGTCATGCAAGACTTCCTCTGTGAAAAAATTGAGTGGCTACGCACTAAAGCCAACGGAAGAGTCAAAGCAATGGTGGATGAAATCTATGCCATTGACCAGCTGCATGAAAAAGAACTGGTGGAGTTTCTCTTGTTCGCGGAGAATAAGGCAAAAGAGCGTATAGCATGTAACGCTTAGAGGAGATGCATTATGTTATGGAAAGAGCTACAAAGCTATATAAGATTTGAGAATAACTATTTATACATGGGCGCTCAGAGGGCGCACATTGATCACCTCACGGATGAAGAAGTGGTGCTCGTCGATGAAGATGGCCAGCCTTTCAGCATGAGCTATAACACGTATCGCAAACTCAAGTATGGTCCGACTAGTCGCATCAATGCCTGCTTAGCTGCCCATAAAGATTTCCTGGCCAGTAGCCATGAGCGCACGATAAAGGGCCTAGCCTTACCAGTGAGAATCGCCGTCAGCATTGATCTGTGCTGCTTGCAATGCGGAGAGCAGAGTACTCAATGCCTGATGACCGAAGACTGTATCTATAAAGGATTACTGCTCATCATGCCATTATGTGGATTGTGTCAGAGTAAGATGGACAAAGACTTCGATCAGAAGGTTGAACAGATTCGGGCACTCTTGCAGAAACAATACGAGCCAGAGGATGTCAACGAGGTCGAGCATGAGCAGGAGGAAGGTGTGCTCTAAAGACCATGGCAGGGCGAGAGAAGCACTCTTTCATCTAAATAAACAAACCACAGGCTTCGGGTGTGCCGCCCTCAGTAGGGCACACATATAAGACCCCCGCCGCGCAGGGCACCCACAAGGGATGCCCCTACAATGGTACGAAAGCGCATCACAAGCCGATGCGTACCATTGTAGGGGCATTCCCTTGTGGGTGCCCTGTAAGGGAGAATGCCCGTTCTGTAAGGCTTATTTGACCGGTATTGCCCATATAACGAGGGATTGCCCTGCTGACTGAATCATAGATGCAACTCATGGCATCAACGAGAGGGACAGACTCTATGCAACCTCTACAGGACAACAGTTACTTTACGTTGTTTACTACTGCGCAAAAAGCCAACGACAACTTTCTCGCCGTTTTGATGCTGTCTCACAATACGTTGCAGGTCACGAGGCTCGGTGACAGGCTCGTCATCGGCGGCAATAATCACATCCAGACGTTTGAGTTCTGCACGATCGGCAGGGCTATGCGGGCGAATTTCTAAGACCTCCATACCAAACTGTTGCGCCAGGTCGAAACTGCGGCGCAGCCCATCATCAAGACGTGTACGCATACCTCCAACGCCTAGCGATATGCCTGTGACAGCCGTTTCGCGCGCTTGAGCAACGCGGGCAACAACGCCTTTCACCGTATCTAACGGTACCGAGAAACCTAATCCTTGTGCCATGGGCAGCATGGCGGTTGTAATACCAACGACGCGTCCCGTGCTATCTACTAGTGGTCCTCCTGAATTACCTGGATTAATCGAAGTGTCCGTCTGGATAAGATTGGTCATCTTACGTACGCCCGGCGCATCTAAGGTACGTCCAAGGGCACTTACGACTCCTGCTGTCACCGTCCAGTTTAAACCATAGGGATTGCCGACGGCGATCACCAATTGTCCAACGCGTAAGGGGGCACGACCCAGCTCTGCGACTGGCAGGCGATCCGCGCCGATACGCAAGACCGCTACATCTACCGCAGGATCGCTACCAGCTAGCCCGGCATCGAATGTGCGACCATCGGCTAATGTCACCTGAATACGTCTGGCACGCTCGACAACGTGCGCATTGGTAAGAATTTGACCGTCTGAGGCAAAAATGAAACCGGAGCCGATACCGCCGCCCATTGGGGCGTTGTATCGCCCATAACGTCCTCCTTCTCGCTCTATATCGATGCGAACCACTGCTGGCCCAACGCGCTCAGCAGCAGTCGTGACTGCATGAGAATAAGCATCTAGTGCCTGTGCATCCCTCTCATATGTACTCATACCTGGTATTGTGCTTTCTCGTGGAACCCATTCAGTGTCAGTGTGTGCGAAGATATCACTCAATATGGTTGATATCTATTCTATCACATTGTCTTAAGCGAGCACACAATTTCCCTTTGGCAAGCAAGCACATGCGGCCTCACGAACATCTTCACGCTCCTCGTGCAGAAACAAGAGTGGGAGTAGGGCTTGGAGGTCCAGGGGGCGAAGCCTCGCCTTTCGGGGTTTGGGGTGTCCCCAAATGCTCCCATTCGCCAAAAGGTTTTGGGATTATGCACTAAGCCGCTGACGCTAATAGATTTCATCTCATCTTCTGGCTGAAACAAGCAGAGATTGATATTCCTAGTAAAATGAAGAAGGGAGAGATACCAAGCATCAAGCTTCGTCATCGTAACTGATCTCTCACCTGTCACGTTCACGAGAACAAAGCTGTAGAGGGTTGCGATGTTTGAGAACTGCAAACTCTACGTTCGATCAACCGTTTGACCATATGTGTTTGGCAGAACCATTGCATCTGCCAGATCTTGAAAGGAGGAGCCAAACATGGCTTCATTACTAATGGAACTTTCTCACTTAGAGGTAGAACCTCTCAATTTCGTTGAGATACCTGAACTCTCTGCTGACAGGACCCTGGAGACCCTGATGGCACAAAAGGGGGAGCCTTCAGTGGAAATGGCTCTGACGCTTAAAGGCGCTTTCAGTGCCAGCCGCTGCGGTGGTGGTTGCGGTGGCTGCGGTGGCTGCGGTGGTTGTTGCGGCGGTTGTTGCGGCGGTTGTTGCGGCCACTAAGGAGTTTCTGCTCTTTCTCTGAGGGCTTGCACAGCCCTTGCTCTTAGCGTTCTCAATTGCCTTTCCAAGTATGGAAAGTCAGACCGAAGAGTGTGAGGAAGTGAGTAGGGAAGCAACACTAAGGAACGCTCTCTCGTTCCTCAAGAAGAGGACGAGAGATCCGATCCCATCCTCGCTCCAACAAGAATGGGACATGCCATGCAACCAAAACTCAAGGGAGACACCCTTTTTGTTCCAGTAGACGATGGCGTCTACTTCCGCAATAATCGGGGTTCACTCAAAATCAAAGGCAAAGTCATCTACCACTGGGTGGAAAGTCTGGCTCCATACTTGAACGGGGGCCACACGCTTGCAGAGATCACGGCAGGGCTGGACTCGGAGAAGCAAACCATGGTTACTGAGTTGGTCAACATTTTGACTGCTCAAGGATTTGTGAGGGATATCAGCCAGGATCTCCCCCACACCCTGAGTCCAACCGAGCAAGAGACCTATGCCGCTGAGCTTGCTTTTATCGATTCGTACTGTAACTCGGCGGCCTCTCGCTTTGAGCGTTTTCGGGCGCATCAGGTGCTCCTCATTGGCTCTGGGCTAACCCTGAGCGGGTTGGTCCATGCCAGCTTGAAGGGTGGGTTGCGCCAAATCACTGTCATGACCACCCCAGAATGTGAAACCGACACGCGCCGCCATCATGAGTATCTGGATCGCTTCCACCAGGGCGACCCTCGACAAACATTGACGGTGATCGGTGCACCACGCTGGGAAAATGAAGCGGAGGTGCTGGCTACCCTCCAACCCTTCAACACGATTATTTCTGTCTCCGATCGGCCTATGCTGGCGCGAGCAAGCCTGCTCAATCGGCTTTGTGTTATGCAGAAGAAAAATCTTCTGCAAGCTGTCCTTGTTGATGATCATGCCTGGATAGGTCCGCTGGTCCGTCCAGATGTGGAGGCGTGCTGGGAATGTGCGTGGCGGCGACTCCAAGGAAACTTGAGCAGGATACACCAGCAGTTTCCTGTCTATGCGTTCGCCAATCAGACCACTGCTCCTCTCAGTCGTTTTCTCGCTGGACCCACAGCAGCATTTGTTGCCAATCTGCTGAGTTTTGAAGTCTTCAAATATCTCACGGAAGCCGGACCTATCGAGACAAGCGGTCACGTTATTGAGTTTGATCTGGAGACCTTGCGGATGCTGAAACATCCTTTTATGCCGCATCCACTTTGTGGGACCTGCCCGCACCCCACACCGCGTACCGAAGTGCAGTTTTTAGAGACCATACAACAATTGGAGCAAGGAGCGCCAGTTGATCAGGATCTCTTTTCCAAGCGAGTGGCTCCCTGCTTTGAGACCCGTCTCGGCCTATTTCGTGCAATTGATGAAGGTGACATCCTACAGTTGCCTGTCTCGGTCTCTCAAGTGATCGTGTCCAACCCCGTGCCGCAGGAATACCCGCACAACTTACCTGCATTGCTAGGATGTGGGGCGAGGTTTGGGACAGCTCGCAAACAGGGTGCAAAACTGGCCTGTGAGGTCTATGCCGCCAGTGCCGTTGATCGACGACGACTCTTCTCAGAACAAGTCCCGGCCCCACAAGACCCGCATTGCCAGACTCTGCCAGCGGAGCGTTTTCTCAGCGAGGCCCCGCTGTCTGAAGCGAAGGAGTGGACGTGGGCAGTTGATCTGCATAGCGGCCAGGCTTATCTCGTCCCGGCTCCACTGGTCTTTCCTCTTCTGCGCGGCCTCAATCCACTGAACGAAGCACGGCTGGGCATCGGGAGCGGTATGAGTTGGGCGGAAGCGATCAGCCGTGCCTTGTTGAGCGTGTGTCACTATTTGACGGTCACGCAACTCGCCAGCGCACAGAAACCTTATCCACAGGTTGACTTGGCGGCCATTCCTCTGGAGTCGGAAGAGATACGGCAACTCCGTATCCTTAGTATTTTGGATACAAGACAAAACAGTTGCCTATGCTAGCCATATAAGCGTTGTCGAGGCGCTACGAGACGGATTTGAGCGGGTTCTCCTGTTCAGGCAACTCTCTAGTGAACAGCTTCTTAGCAATAATCTGTCCATTGTACCCGCTTTGCCCGCTGTACTGCGTAGCGCAACCACAAGCCTTCCCGTGTCTGAAGCACCGCAGGAATGGTCTGATCGCCAACAATGGCTGCAAAGGGTGCTGCATGCTCATGGGTGGCGGACCTTTGCGGTTCCTCTCGACCATGATCTCGCTTTAAGCCAGGTACAGCCCTATATCGTACGTGTGCTCATTGCTCACGTTTAAATAGAGACAGAAAGATTACGATGATGAACACACAGAGAAAACGGATTGGGTGTCTCGGCTCTGGTCGGCTCTACCAGGCTGTACAGCCGTACCTTGCGCAGGAATATCAATTGTTTGATCTTGGTACAGAGGGTCTGACTAATGCGGAAACAAGAGAGCGAGTAGAACTTGGGGGTCTAGGGGGCGAAGCCACCCTGGCGGGGTTTGGGGTGTCCCCAAATTATCCCATTCCCCAAAAGGTTTTGGGATTATGCGCTGACCAGGCCAGAGAGTGTTCCATGATCCTTTATTGTGACGACCTGTGGCAGGCAAAGACGCAGCAAAAGATCAATCAGCAATGTCTGCGTCTAGGTATCCCGTGGTTGCGAGCGTATTGTGAATTTGGGGTTGGCATCATTGGCCCCTGTGTCTATCCAAGAGAAACAGGCTGTGTCGCTTGCGTTGAGACCCGCAGACGTGCAGCACAGCAAGACCCCATAGCATTTACTTTATGCTCTCAACACAGTGAAGCAAAATGGCCAACAAGAGAGCAGCCCTGGCTTACTGCCAGTAGCCTGGAAGTGCTCGCCCAACTGGTCATAGCTGAAGTTTCTGCATGTCTGAAGACGCCTGACACGCTACAAACTCGCAGAGCCATGCTCTGGCTCTCGCTTGACACACTCCAGTACCGCAGGCATCACTTCCTGCCCGAAGCAGCATGTCCGGCCTGTGGCAAATTGCTCGATGACTCAGCTGAGCGCGCCGTCATTATCCTGCAAGCACGTCCCAAGCTCGGACCATTCACCTATCGCACGCGCAAGCTCTCTGCCCATGCCAAAGAGATCTTGGAAACCTACGTCGATGCAGAAACAGGGCCAATCTCTGCTCTAGTTAGAAATACCGATGATTCCATTGCCATGGTCGTAGCCCGCATAGGCATAAGCAGTGGAGAGAGGCACTCCCATATAGAAGGTACAGGCCGCGCCCTGAGCTATGAACAAAGCCAACTTGCTGCCATTGCCGAAGCTCTGGAGCGCTATGGAGGCCAGCTCCCCAAAATGAAACGCACGACGGTTCAAGCCAGCTATCGGCAATTGGGTGAGCAAGCTCTGGACCCAACGACGTTGGGGTTGCATACGCCTGAGCAGTATGCGCTTGCGGGATATCGCTATGTGCCCTATCACCACGACCTATGCTGTGATTGGGTCTGGGGCTATTCCTTTGAGCGTCAGACCCCTATCCTGTTGCCCGAACAAGTTGGCTACTATGGGAGGTTCCATCTGGCTGATGGCCTTGCCAATACTGCCTTTGTCTACGAAATCTCCAATGGCTGTGCTCTGGGTAATTGTCTCGAAGAGGCCATTTTCTATGGCATCTTAGAGGTGGCTGAGCGTGATGCATTCTTGATGGCTTGGTATGCGCAACTGAGTCTGCCACGTCTTGATCCTCTTTCGGCCACTGATCCTCTTGTTGGTCTAGTGCTAGAGAATCTTGAGTACGAGAGCGGTTACACGATCTCCGTTTTCAATAGTACTCTCGACCATGGGGTTCCTTGCTGCCTCGTGCTGGCGGTTGATGAGCGGGACCGTGATGGGAGGCCAAAAGCCTTGTGTGGAGCTGGCTCACATCCCAACCCAGAGCAGGCCGTACTCAACGCGCTATTAGAATTAGATATCATGATCAAAAGGCCATACGATTGGTTCGCCGGGCAACGAGAAAAGGCCCTGACAATGCTGGCTAATCCTATGGCAGTGAAAGATATGGAGGATCACTCCCTCCTCTATTACTTGCCCGAAGCCTTTGCACGCTTGAGCTTCCTATATCATGTATCACCGCAATGGCAAACTTTCCAAGCAGCCTTTGGCGATTTTTACCGTCGTGAGCCGAGTAAGGATCTCACTGCTGATCTCCGCTCACTCATCGATCACTATCTGGCACGTGGGATCGACATCGTAGTAGTTGACCAGACCGCCCCAGAGCATACGCTTCAGGATTTTCGTTGTGTGAAGGTTCTCATGCCCGGTATGCTGCGCCACAGGGAAAGTATACACAGCAAATCCCAATGAGTCTAGTGCAGAAACAAGAGAGCGAGTAGAACTTGGGGGTCTAGGGGGCGAAGCCACCCTGGCGGGGTTTGGGGTGTCCCCAAATGTTCCCATTCCCCAAAAGGTTTTGGGATTGTGCACTAGGAATAGAGCCAAGTCTTTATTAAAGCGACAAGAAGAGGCCAAATGAGTTGAAACAGGAGATTAATCTTATGCCAGAGCAGGCTGCCCAACGCTATATGCAAGCCAATCTCATTCCTCCTGATCCCAGAGAGGTAGACTGGAAAGCTGCTCCTCCCCTTTGCAAGCTCTACCGAAATTGCGAGCAGATACCATGTGCAGGCACAGAACTTGCGCCTGTCCGTTCTGACAAAGACACGCGGAGTTCGGGCGGGAGTATCCCCGGTTTGGGCCTAGGGCAAATTGGGCAAATGTTAGCGGACATTTACGGATTTACACGCCAATGCTATCAGCCCTCTATATTGGCGTTTTTAAATATTCATGAAGAGTATATCTATTCTCTTTATCCATCTCTCTTATTACGCTCTGTGCCATCTGGAGGGGCTTTATTTCCCTGTGAAGTCTATCTGCTGGTGGGGTCGGAGAGTGAGGATATACCTGCGGGCATCTATCATTATGATGCTGCTCATCAGGCCCTGGATATCCTGCGACGGGGAGATTACTCCACACTCTTGCAAAGTGCTCTGGCTCACCCGCAAGAGCCGCCTCCGGTTATCACCCTCCTGCTGAGTTGCGTCTTTTGGAAAGATGGCTTCAAATATGGAGCCTTTAGTTATCGCTTGCAAGGGTTAGATATCGGAACGGTCATCTCCCAGACTGAGATTGTAGCGCGTCATGCTGGTTTCTCTGCTACGCTTCATTATCAATTTCTTGATCATATACTCAACAACCTGCTGGGTCTGGACCCTCTTCAGGAAAGTGTCTATGCCGTCCTGACGTGGGGGCAAGCCCTTCATCTCGCGTCTCAGGAGGTGAGAGACAAAGCAAAGCCCCTCCTCATCACACCAGACTTGGCAAAACCTGTGCCAGAGGCCATGCCTTTGGCATCCATTGCACACTGGCCGTTAGTGGAAGCGGTCCATCGTGCCTCGTTGCTGGACACTCGTGAGGCTTTCAGGGCACTGCACCGGCTCGCGCCTATCCAACCGCCAGCGGAAGAAGAGTACGAGACCACTGCACTCTGGACTCCTGACCCCCCGTTGGACCTCTGGCAAGCTCGCCACTCACGACACTCGGCCAACGGCTTCTTTCTCCCGCAGCCGCTCGTGGCAAAGCAGTTGGGAGCACTGCTTCACCTGTGTATGCGTGGGACAACCAACGATCTGGATGATTACTGTGAAGTACTCCAGCATACGTTGCTGTATTGCGTCGTGTGCCGGGTGCAGGACATTCCCTCTGGGATCTACCGCTATGAACCTCAAAGGCATGCCCTCTCCCTCGTGCGAGCAGGGGAAATGACGAGCCAGCTGCAAGGAGTGCTACGCCAAGCAGACCACATGCATTTTTACACGAGCATCAGCTTTTTCCCCATCGGCAACTACCAGAGTGGCCTTGAGGTTTATGGAGATCGCTGGTACCGCGTGCAAAATATGGAAGCAGGCATCATCATTCAGCGCCTCTATCTGGCTGCTGCTGCCCTCAAGCTGCATTGTCGGGCTAGCTTAGACTTCAACGTGCCACAAACGGATGCCTTTTTAGGGTTAGGGGCGACCTCTACCAGCTTGGTACAGATCATGATTGCACCAGAGTGTCTGATCTACCAGCAGTATGAGCAGTCTTTACGCATCTAGCATCAGGAGTGCTTATATGTCACAGCGGCCAGGGCACCCATAAACGATGCCCCTACAATGGTACGAAGCGGCCTGCGAGGTATATCCATGCCATTGTAGGGGGCATCGTTTATGGGTGCCCTGGCCGCTGAGCAGTTACTCTGATTATCTTCAGCGTGCAGATGCCAATGGTCGTCCCCTCGTGAAAGCCTTATTTGCTGCTTTCATTCTGTTGTATACTAGCGGTAATGGCAGGTGACTCATGAAATAACGTATATTTAAGGGGAGATTAGCAATGCTTACATCAGCACTGTCTACCGTTCTGGCACAGCGTCCGCTGGGCTTGATCTTTGATATAGATGGCACACTGAGTCCTATCGCACCTACACCAAAAGAGGCTCGGCTCTATCCGGGTGTTGTGGAGCTATTACAACAGGCACGTCAATATGCCAGGATCGCTGTTGTAACAGGCAGAGCGATCAACAGTGGTGCTGCAATGGTCGATGTAGAAGGCATTACCTACTTCGGTACTCACGGTCTAGAGTACTGCGATGGCTTACCTACTGCTGACAATGTACGTATCGCACCGGAAGCATTGGAGTATGTTGCACCTGGCAATTATCTACTTGATCTGGCCGAGGAAAAGTTGGCGTCGTTGCCCGGTATCATTATCGAGCGCAAATGTGTCGGTGGGAGCATCCACTACCGGCTTTGCTCTGACGCGGAACAGACGCGTGCTACCATCCTGGCCCTCTTAGAAGAACCTGCGCAACGCGTGCATATGCAGCTCAAAGAGGGAAAGTACGTAATAGAAATACGGCCTCCTGTTGCTATTGATAAGGGCTGGGCACTACACTGGTTTCAACAGCGCCACGCTTTACAAGGTATTATTTTTGCCGGGGATGATCGTACTGACCTTGATGCTGTACGAGAGATCATCCGTTGCCAGAGAGCTGGTATGCATGCGTATGCTATCGTTGTCGAACACCGTGATACATTGCCGGAGCTGCGCGAAAGTGCAGATGTGGTGGTGAAAGAAGTGGAGGGTATGGCTAAACTGTTGCGAGAGATGGTAGGGCTTTTGGTACAGAAAGGTCAATAAGTGAACAAGAGGCATCCTTTAAGGATGCCTCTTGTTCACTTATTGACCTTTCTGTACTGATCGATAGCCTTCTAGTTCATGTTGTAGGCTCTCTACCCGTCTGAGTAAGTGCAGAATTACCTCAATACCTTCCACATTGACGCCTAGATCGTGTTGTAGGCGATGAGCACGGCGGAGCTGTACAATATCCTCTGTGCTGTAGCGGCGCTCGCCGCCAACGTCCTCAATGCCTTGAATGACGCCAGCATCACAGAGTTGCTGTAATACCTGTACCTCTATCTGACATGCAGCGATCGTTTCCTGTTCAGTGTAGTAAGTCGTAGTGTGGCTGTGTTGAAGAATAATACGCACTGGCCCTTTGTCTGGCATGTAACGCCTCCCTCTGGTTAAGCTGTAGCACTTTCCTTAGTGTAGCCGGTGGAGCGAGCAAAAGCCTCAAAGAGCCGCCGTTGCTCGTCAGTGAGCCGTGTAGGCAGGACGACGCTGGTCTCTACATAAA
>VBJK01000488.1 GCA_005879655.1 Chloroflexota bacterium
GCCTGGGTTCCCTTACCCTTCCCCGTCCCCCCATCGGTCATAACGGAATCGACGTGGTACAGGAATATCAACCTGTTGGCCATCGGCTACGCCTTTCGGCCTCGCCTTAGGTCCCGACTAACCCTGAGCAGACGAACTTTACTCAGGAAACCTTGGACAAACGGTGGAGGGGAGTCTCACCCCTCTTTCGTTACTCATGCCGGCATTCTCACTTCCAGCCGCTCCACGGAGGCTTACGCATCCGCTTCTCGCAACTGGAACGCTCTCCTACCGCGTGCAGAGCCCGCAGGCCTGCACACCCATAGCTTCGGTGACTAGCTTGAGCCCCGTTGAATTCTCCGCGCCCGAACACTTGACCAGTGAGCTGTTACGCACTCTTTCAAGGATGGCTGCTTCTAAGCCAACCTCTTGGTTGTCTATGCACTCGGACATCGTTCACCACTTAGCTAGTACTTGGGGACCTTAGCTGATGGTCTGGGTTGTTTCCCTTTTGCGTACGAAGTTTATCCCCCGCACACTGACTGCCGAGTTAACCGTAACGGTCTTCGGAGTTTGCCTGAAGTCGGTAACCTGGTAGGGCCCCTAGTCCAAACAGTGCTCTACGGCCGAAACGCAAATACTCGACGCTATACCTAAATATATTTCGGAGAGAACCAGATATCTCTGAGCTTGATTAGCCTTTCACTCCGATCCACAGGTCATCCGCCCAGTTTTCAACCTAGGTCGGTTCGGCCCTCCACGAGGTCTTACCCCCGCTTCAGCCTGCCCATGGATAGCTCGCTCAGTTTCGGGTCTACCGCCTATGACTGTGTCGCCCTATTCAGACTCGCTTTCGCTACGGCTCCGCTCATCGCTTAACCTTGCCACAGACGAGTAACTCGCCGGCTCGTGATGCAAAAAGCACGCCGTCACACCCGAAGGTGCTCCGACCACTTGTAAGCTTACGGTTTCAGGTACTATTTCACTCCCCTTCAGGGGTGCTTTTCACCTTTCCCTCACGGTACTAGTTCACTATCGGTCACCAGGTAGTACTTAGCCTTGGAGGGTGGTCCCCCCAGGTTCAGACCACGTTTCACGGGTGTGGTCTTACTCAGGAACGCTAATCAGCAGATCAGTGTGCTTTCACCTACGGGACGATTGCCCTCTGTGGTGCGAGGTTCCACTCGCTTCGGCTAACACCTGATTTTGTAACTGCTGCCAAGCCAGGCACGGCTTGGGCATAACGTCCTACAACCCCCGACAGACAACGCGTGCCCGCTTACATCTGTCAGGTTTGGGCTGATCCCTTTTCGCTCGCCACTACTAAGGGAGTCTCGGTTGATTTCTTTTCCTCGGGGTACTTAGATGTTTCAGTTCCCCCGGTTCCCTTCTCGCGACTATGTATTCACCGCGAGATAACACCGCATTACCGGTGTTGGGTTTTCCCATTCGGAGATCCGCGGGTCAAAGGCTGTTCAGCGCCTCACCGCGGCTTATCGCAGCCGTCCACGTCCTTCATCGACTCCTGGTGCCAAGGCATCCACCGTAAGCTCTTACTATCTTGACGGTGAGCAACCCACACACCTAAGTGTGCGGGTCATAATTAAATTACCCCAAGGATCCACACGAGTGCAGATCCTTGTTATTGGCCTTGTGCAGTTTTCAAGGTCCACCGAGGCGCGCACGACGACGGACTGCCGCCGGCGGTCTCTCAAAACTGAGCAGCGTACCCAGTGCCATAGAGACACTGGGGAGCCCGGTCGACGTTCTAGAGAAATCTCCCTAGAAAGGAGGTGATCCAGCCGCAGCTTCCGCTACGGCTACCTTGTTACGACTTCACCCCAATCACAAGTCCCACCTTCGACGGCTCCCTCCAAAAGGTTAGGCCACCGGCTTCGGGTGTTACCTGCTTTCGTGGTGTGACGGGCGGTGTGTACAAGGCCCGGGAACGTATTCACCGCGGCATTGCTGATCCGCGATTACTAGCAACTCCACCTTCATGGAGGCGAATTTCAGCCTCCAATCCGAACCGAGACGCACTTTATGGGATTCGCTCCACCTCGCGGTATTGCTGCCCTTTGTATGCGCCAATGTAGCACGTGTGTAGCCCTGGACATAAGGGGCATGATGACTTGACGTCATCCCCACCTTCCTCCGGTTTGTCACCGGCAGTCTCCTATGAGTCCCCAACTTAATGATGGCAACATAGGACAGGGGTTGCGCTCGTTGCGGGACTTAACCCAACATCTCACGACACGAGCTGACGACAGCCATGCACCACCTGTGATGGTGTCCCGAAGGAAAAGTGTGTTTCCACACCGGTCACCAACATGTCAAACCCAGGTAAGGTTCTTCGCGTTGCGTCGAATTAAACCACATGCTCCGCTGCTTGTGCGGGCCCCCGTCAATTCCTTTGAGTTTTAGCCTTGCGGCCGTACTCCCCAGGCGGGGCACTTAGTGCGTTAGCGACGGCACGGGAGGAGTCGACACCTCCCACACCTAGTGCCCATCGTTTACGGCGTGGACTACCAGGGTATCTAATCCTGTTCGCTCCCCACGCTTTCGCGCCTTAGCGTCAGTACCGTCCCAGCGAGCTGCCTTCGCTATTGGTGTTCCTCCTGATATCTGCGCATTCCACCGCTACACCAGGAATTCCACTCGCCTCTTCCGGACTCTAGCCCTGCAGTATCCATCGGCTTTCAAAGGTTGAGCCTTTGACTTTCACAACGGACTTACAGGGCCGCCTACGCGCGCTTTACGCCCAATGATTCCGGACAACGCTTGCTCCCTACGTATTACCGCGGCTGCTGGCACGTAGTTAGCCGGAGCTTCTTCTGGAGGTACCGTCAATCCACACGGCTATTCACCGGTGAACCTTCGTCCCTCCTGAAAGGGGTTTACAACCCGAAGGCCGTCTTCCCCCACGCGGCGTTGCTGCGTCACGCTTTCGCGCATTGCGCAAGATTCCCCACTGCTGCCTCCCGTAGGAGTCTGGGCCGTGTCTCAGTCCCAGTGTGGCTGATCGTCCTCTCAGACCAGCTACCCATCGTTGCCTTGGTAGGCCGTTACCCCACCAACTAGCTAATGGGCCGCGAGCCCCTCCCAATGCGGAGGCCGAAGCTTCCTTTAGTACACAGGCTTAAGTCCATGTACCACATCCGGTATTAGCCCGAGTTTCCTCGGGTTGTCCCGGTCATCGGGGCAGGTTACTCACGTGTTACTCACCCGTTCGCGGCTTTGCCCCAGGGCAAGCCCTGGTTCGTCGCACCACTTGCATGTGTTAAGCACGCCGCCAGCGTTCGTCCTGAGCCAGGATCAAACTCTCCGTGAAATGTACTTCTACAGAGAGCCTGTCATATCTCAGTGGCCGTCGAGTACACAAATACGACGGCCGACATGACGAGGTAAATCAAGACCATCCGGCACGCTGGCGCACCGAATGGTTCGGGCTTCAAACATTCCGCAGATCGTTGCTCAGATCCGCGGAGTGCACGCTGCTCAGTTTTCAAAGACCGCTGCGCCTCCGCGACGGGTCTCGTCGCTCTCAACGCCTGAGGCCGCGCATGGCAGCCTCAAGAGGGCAAAGAAATATAGCACTGCTGGCGGGGGGTGTCTAGGGGGTGGCCCGTAGGCGACAGAAGCGCCGCTTCCCCACTTGCAGAACTCTGCCGTCGAGGCTATCAACCTCGACGTCGAGGGGCTCCCCGGGTACCGGCTCGCCGTCGAGCTTGACCCCGCCCTGCTGGATCAGGCGCCGTCCCTCGCTGCTGCTGACGCCGAAGGCGCCGGCGATCAGGCGCGGCAGGTGGACGAGGCCGTTGCCGTCGGACCAGTACTCCCCCAGGTCGACGTCGGGCATCTCCTCCGGCGCCGAGCGCTGGACGAAGACCCGGTTGAAGTGCTCCTCGGCCACAGCGCCGGCCCCCTCGCCGTGGAAGCGGTCGACGATCCGCCGCCCCAGCTCGCGCTTGGCCTCGTTCGGCGGCCCCTGCGGCTGATCGGCACCCAGCAGCAGCCGGTAGTACTCGGCCATCGCCTCGTCGGGGATGCTCATCAGCTTGCCGAACATCTCCTCCGGCGGGTCGGTGACGCCGACGTAGTTGCCGAGCGACTTGCTCATCTTCTGCACCCCGTCGGTTCCGACCAGGATTGGCAAGGTCATGATCGACTGCGGCGCCTGCCCGTAGGCCCCCTGGACGTCGCGCCCGAAGAGCAGGTTGAACTTCTGGTCGCTGCCGCCGAGCTCGACGTCGGCCTCGACCGCAACGGAGTCGTAGCCCTGCAGCAGCGGGTAGAGCAGCTCCAGCGCCCCGATCGGCCGGTTCGCCGCCATCCGCTTCTGGAAGTCGTCGCGCTCGAGCAATTGCGCCACCGTCGTCTGCGCCAGCAGGCCCAGCAACGCCTCCGGCTCCATCCGCAGCCACTCGCTGTTGCGGCGCACCTCGGTCTGCCCGCGGTCGAGGATCTTGAACGCCTGCTCCTGGTAGGTGGCGGCGTTCTCCTCGATCTCCGTGGCCGTCGGCACCGGCCGGGTGGCGGAGCGCCCGCTCGGATCCCCGACCTGGGCGGTGAAGTCGCCGACGATCAGGACGACGGTGTGGCCGGCGCGCTGGAACTCGGCCAGCTTCTCCAGCACGACCGTGTGGCCGAGGTGGATGTCGGCCGTGGTCGGGTCGATCCCGAGCTTCACGCGCAGCGGTTTCCCGTTTTGCAACTGCTCGGTGAGCCGCCCCTCCGGCAGCACGTCGATGGCATTACGCGTCAGGTCGGACACGGCGGCAATGCTAGACTGCCGCCTTCGCTCGGCGGGCCGTAAGGACGTCGAGCCTTTTTTTGAAGCCGGTTGACGCTGGTTGTCGCACCCCTCTCCATGGCTGTCCTACGACTGAAACGTCGGAGCAACGACGGCGGCGAAATTCCGCCTCCCCCTCCGCCCCCGATCTCTGCCACCGCGCCGGGGCCGCCCTCGCCTCCCCAGAAGACGAAGCCGCGGCTGAAGAAGCTGCGCATTCTCTTCGTCCTGCTCGGGCTCGGCGTCCTCGCCGTGGTCTCGATGATCTTCGGGATGATGGCCGCGATCTCCCAGGATCTCCCGGCGATCTACGACTTCGCCCAGTACAAGGCCTCGAAGAACAGCGAGGTCCTCGACGACAACGGCGAAGCGATCGGGACGCTGACCAGCGACCAGAACAAAATCCTCCTCAGCTCGGCACAGATCTCTCCCAACATCAAGAACGCGGTGGTCTCGATTGAGGACGCCCGCTTCTACGAGCACAACGGCGTCGACTTCCGCGGGATCGGTCGCGCCCTCGTCAGCGACATCGTCAGCGGCAGCGCTCAGCAGGGAGCCTCGACGATCACCGAGCAGTTCGTCAAGAACGCGCTCGAAGCCGAAGGCAGCCGCACCGTGCTGGAGAAGTTCCGCGAGGCCGCGCTCGCCTACCGCCTCGAGAAGCACTGGAGCAAGGAAAAAATCCTCACCGAGTATCTGAACACGATCTACTTCGGCGAGGGGGCCTACGGGATCGAGGCCGCCGCCCGCACCTATTTCGGCGCCGCGCACCCCGGCTGCGGCACCCCGACCGAACCCTGCGCCTCGGTCCTCGATCCCTGGGAGGCCGCAACCCTGGCGGGGATCATCGCCTCCCCCTCGGCTTTCGACCCCAAGGTGTATCCCGAAAACGCGCTTGGTCGCCGCAACGTGGTGCTCGAAAAAATGGGCGAACAGGGCTACGTCTCCGAAGAACAGATGCGCGAAGGCCAAGAACAGGCGCTGCCCTCTCCCAGCAGCATCGAACCGCCGACCCTCGACTCGCGGGCGCCCTACTTCACCGCCTACCTGCGCCAGCAGCTGGTCGAACGCTACGGCGCCTCCAAGGCCTTCTTCGGCGGCCTCAAAGTCAAGTCGACGCTGGACCTGCACCTGCAGGAAGCGGCCGAAGAAGCGGTCAGCAACTACCTCGGCTACTCGCCGGCGACGGCCTCCGTTGTGGTGATCGACAACCACAACGCCGGGATCAAGGCGATGGTCGGCGGTCCCGACTTCGCGACCAAGCCCTTCAACCTGGCAACCCAGGGGCACCGCCAGCCGGGCTCCTCGATCAAGCCCTTCACCCTGATCACGGCGCTGGAAGAGGGAATCTCACCGGAAACCGTTTATCCCTCCGAACACCGGACGTTCTACTTCGGCAAGCACAACAAGGAAAGATTCGAAGTCTCCAACGACGAGGACTCCTACCTCGGCTCCTGCAGCATCATCTGCGCGACGACCTATTCAGACAACTCGATCTACGCCGCCCTCGGCCTCGAAGGGCTGGAAGGCAAGACGGTCGAGGATCGCACCCGCTCGATCGCCTCGACGATCCACAAGGCCGGCTACGACGACCCGATCTCGACCAACCCGGCGATGGTCCTCGGCGGTCTCAAGGAAGGCGC
>VBJK01000090.1:0-14925 GCA_005879655.1 Chloroflexota bacterium
CAGGCAGCCAGAGAACACGCTGATTACGGGTTAGGGGTACGAGCGCCGTTCCAGAACTTGTTAACCGATGTGGCTCGTCTGGTAGGCTGGCACCTAGTCCCAGAGCAAACGCTAGAAGGTAATATTCGTCCTGACGGGGTGTTGCGCGATAGCAACAACCTGCGTCGTGGCTTCTGGGAGGCCAAAGGGCCAAAGGGCAATCTGGAACAGGAGATCAGCAAGAAGATCAAAGACAGTTATCCCCTAACCAACAGTCTCTTTGAGAATACGCTCAAAGCCGTGCTCTACCAGAACAAAAAGCGCATTCCTGTCGAATACGACTTGGGGAACGCCCATCATGTAGCCGACTTGCTCATCCAGTTCTTCAAACATACTGAGCCGCATATCGAGAAGTTCCAGTCGGCAGTAACGGAATTTAAAGTGCGCATTCCAGAGTTAGCTCACGATCTGCTCGGCATCATCGAGAAAGGGCATCGACAAAATAACCCGTTTGTGGTGGCATTCACAGACTTTGCCACGCTCTGTCGCCGTTCACTCGATCCGCACTTGAGTGAACAGGCTATCGATGAGATGCTCGTGCAGCACCTCTTAACCGAACGGCTCTTTCGCACCATCTTCAACAATCCCGAATTTGTTAGCCGCAACGTGATCGCCTCAGAGATCGAAAAGGTGATTAAAGCGCTCACCAGTCGCTCCTTCAATCGGCAGGAATTCTTTAAGTCCCTTGATCGCTACTACGTGGCGATAGAGGAAACAGCCAAAGGCATCGAGAGCTGGCAAGAACGCCAGGAGTTTCTCAACACCGTCTACGAAGGTTTCTTCCAGGGTTTTTCAGTTAAGCAAGCCGATACACATGGGATCGTCTATACCCCGCAAGAAATTGTAGAGTTTATGTGTGCCAGTGTTGAAGAAGTGCTCAAACGCGAGTTTGGCACGTCTCTTGCCGACAAGGATGTCAAGATCCTCGATCCCTGTACGGGCACAGGAAACTTCATCGTCAACTTGATCCGCAACCACATTCCTTATGGCTCCAAATTAGCGTATAAGTACAAAAATGATCTCTTCTGTAATGAAATCACGCTTCTGCCGTACTACATCGCGTCGCTCAACATTGAGCACGAGTATTTTGAGAAGATGAAAGTGTACGAGCCATTTGAAGGGATCTGTTTTGCTGATACATTGGAGCTGGCAGAAGGACAACAATTGTCGTTATTTGTGGAGGAAAATACAGAACGCGTGCAGCGAGAGAAGGATGCTCGCATTATGGTAGTGCTTGGCAATCCTCCCTATAATGTTGGACAAAAAAATGAAAACGATAATAACAAAAACCGTAAATATAAAATAATTGATGACAGTATCAATAAAACATATGTTCGAGTATCTCACGCAACTAACAAAAATAAGCTCTATGATACTTATGTGAAATTCTTTCGTTGGGCTACAGACCGGCTTGGAGATGGTGATGGTATTATCTGCTTCGTGAGTAATAATTCATTTCTAGATCAGATCGCTTTTGATGGTATGCGTATGCATTTATTTCAAGAATTTACACAGATTTATCATCTAGACCTGCATGGCAACGTCCGTAAGAACCCAAAACTCTCCGGGACAACACATAACGTTTTTGGTATCCAAGTAGGGGTGGGAATAACCCTAGCAATTAGAAAGAGCGCGATGACTGAGAAAAAACTCTATTATTATCGCGTCCCGGAGTACTGGACAAGAATGGAGAAGCTAGCATTTCTAGTAAAGACAGAAAGGGTGAAGCATGTTGATTGGGTGGAGTTGCTACCTGATAAACGGTCTACTTGGATGACTGAAGGCTTAAACCCTGAGTTTGAGACATACTTACCATTAGGAAGTAAAGAAGCAAGAGTTGCACGCAGTAGCACTACCACAGAACCAAATGGTGGCACTATTTTCAGAAATTATTCACTTGGACCACGTACGAACCGCGATGGTTGGGTATATGATTTTAGTAGAGATGCTCTTATCCAGAGAGTACACCGTTTTGTGGAGACCTACAATACTGAAGTTGATCGCTGGCGGAGACGTGGCAATGAGGACTTTGCAGTTGACGATTTCGTGATGTATGATGATAAAAAGATCAAATGGAGCGAAGGATTAAAGCTTCAACTCCAGCGTGGTACTTACAGCAAATTTGCGTTAGATAAAATACGGAGATCTCTATACCGCCCATTTTGCAAAAAGTGGCTCTTCTTTGATCGCATTCTTATTGAGCGTGTTTATCAATTCCCTCAGATTCTTCCTGATCCTAGCAGTGAATTAGAGAATAGGGTTATATGGCTCAAAGTTGGTTCAGAGTGGCCTATGTTCGCTCTCGCCACAAATGTCATCCCTGACCTTTTGCCACAAGGCGGTGCGCAATGCTTCCCCTACTACACCTATGCTGAAGATGGCACAAACCGTCGTGAGAACGTTACCGATTGGGCACTCAAGCAATTTCAGGACAAATATGGTCCTGCTGTGACCAAATGGGACATCTTCCACTACGTCTACGGTTTGTTGCACCATCCTCAATACCGGCAACGCTATGCAGAAAATCTCAAGCGTGATCTGCCGCATCTTCCCTTCCTGCTCAGTACTGAAGCATTCAGGGCGTGTGTCAGCGTTGGTGAGCAACTGATGGATCTGCATCTCGATTATGAAATGGCACAGGAGTATGAGCTGACAGAAGTTAATGATGGCAGTTTGCCCTACGATGAGTGCCAACGCGTAGAAAAGATGCGATTGACAGCAGAGAAAACAGCAGTGGTGATCAATAAGGCGCTTACCCTAACTGGCATCCCGCAAGCCTGCTTTGCCTATCGTCTGGGCAATCGTTGTGCGTTAGAGTGGGTGATCGACCAGTATCAGGTAACAACGGATAAGCGCAGTGGGATAGTGAGTGATCCCAATCGGGCAGATGACCCTGAGTATATCGTGCGTCTGGTCAAACAAGTCGTGACGGTCAGTGTGAAGACCGTACAGCTTGTGCGTGAGCTGGAGCAAGTGGTGACATTACACGATTGGATAGAAAAAATTGGTGACAGCTGACAATTCTCATAAAAGATTGACTTCACAAGAAATAAGAGAGCAAGAACCATGCAACAGCAAAAGCCGCCATCCGATCTTCCAGAGGAAGTGAAAATTCTTACCAGTGAAACAATGAGTTGGATGCAGGAGCAGAGAGAGCACTTTGTCAGCGAGCTAACAGCACTGGTAGCCATAGCTTCCGCCTCCAATAATCTGATCGGACTCAACACGATGGCAACAATACTATGTGAGAAGTTGCGCCGTATTGGCATGACTACCACCATGTTCGAGCATCCATCCGGCAATGCGGTGTTGGGCGAAATCAGCGGAGAGCATCCAGAAGCAGCTCCTATTTTACTCTTGGGACACCACGACACGGTGTATGCGGAAGGAGTATCCGCCCCTCCGATAGCGCTGGAAGGCGAGATCTTCTACGGACCAGGCACGATCGATATGAAAGCAGGTCTGCTACAAGCCATCTATGCTCTAGAAGGGCTTCTCTGCAAGCAGCAGTATCGAGCGTTCAACAAGATCCTCTTTTTGTCTGTGCCAGACGAAGAAGTGATAGAAAGGAACCATCTGCAACTGCTCGAAAGGGTCTGTCAAGCCAAACCGTTTGTGCTGGTCTTAGAAGGTGCAAAAAGCCCCGGCAATGTGGTAGTACGTCGCAAAGGCTGTGCTTATTGCCAACTAAGGGCACAGGGAATTGCCTCTCATGCCGGGACCAGCCCTGAAAAAGGACGCAGTGCAGTCTTGGAGATAGCCCATCAGATTGTGCAGTTTTGCCGACTGAACCAATCTATGGAGGGGTTGAGCATCAATGCCGCACCTCTCGTCGGCGGGACGCTACCAAACATTGTTCCTGACTTTGCCGAAGTGACCTTTGAGATACGTTTCAGGCGCTGGCAAGATTACCATACTCTGGTAGCCCAATGGCAGGAACTGATGCAGCATCAACTGGTGAAAGGTGTTACGCTGACCCTAACGGCAGAAGAGCATCCCATGCCACCAATGGAGATGAGCGACGAGAGTAGAGTCATGGCCGAGAAGGCTCGCTTGATCACCTCCTGGCTCAAGGTGCCATACGATCCTGAAGTTCGTGGCGGAGGATCGGATGGTGGTTGGACAAGCACATGGGGCTGTCCAACACTCGACGGGTTTGGGGCAGTCGGAGCAGCAGCACATTCGCCCAAGGAACACATTGTGCTTGAGCCTGTTGCGCAAAAGACGGCCATGTTGGCAGGTATGATCGCTTACTTGACGATGTGAGAAATGATTTAAATAGAGGAGAGCAGTAGCATATTCCGTAGCCGCGCAATTCATTGCGCCGAGGTCACAAATGAAGAAAACAGGCACAATAAATTGTGCAGCTACAGATACGTTTTGGTGAACACGGCGCAATGAATTGCGCAACTACGAATTTCTTCATACTTTATGAGAGTCATCCTCCAACGTAGAGCCCTCAACATCATCAGCAAGCACAATATTACAAAATGACGCCACCGTGCCAAAGACATTAGCATCCCACTCAACCTGCGAGAACTTCGTTGACGCTATCTCATCATTTGACGTTATCCCATCAGCTGATGCTATCTCATCAGACGCATGAGCCTTTTCCCTACTATCGGGCGTATTCTCACCAGTCTCAGCAGCTTCTACCGTATTACGTGACGAAGCATCCCAGACATCATCAGCATTTCCTAGATCAGTAGCATCCTGGTGCACCTGCTGATCTTCCGCATAGAAGTTGTCTCTATATTGCTTCTTCGCATAGGAGCGGTAAAATTCATCGACACAAGTAACAACCGGCGATACTGGCATAAAATCGGTAGCTGGCACCCAACCGCCAACAAACTCATCATGTGCCTGTATCTCCAGGTATTGCATCAGCCTGCCATCATCCTCGCGCGAGTACCTGGATTGCATATGAGCAACGTGGGCAAATAAGAGTCCCTTGAGCGGCGTCTGCTGATTGACATACTCTATAACCCCCTCCGGCAGCACGACCAAAGTAGGCGCAGGATTGCGGTTCAACTTGACCATCACTCGTTGAGTCAGCAAGCCAATGGCCCCACACGCGATCATCAACAACAGCAACATAAACAGATAGCTAGCCGATAAACCCACATCCGCTACTGCTACGCTATTGGCCGATTGTGGCAGCACAAAAATGCCTATAAGAAATATGGCAAAGGCCAGGGGTCCTCCGACGTTGCGTGCACGCTTTTTTCCTGTGAAGACGCGCCATGCTTTAGGTGCTCGCCCTTCCCAGACTTGTTGTAGTATCAATTTGGGGTTAAACATATCTATACTTCCTCTTGCTGACTTTCACAAATTTGATGAGTTTTAAATCGAGCATTGAGATGCGCACTTTTTCGCGCTGGCAAATAGTCCATAAGATTAGATGAATGCGATTTAGCAAAAGATGATCTCTCGATTTGAGCAATCTTGTTAAAAGCCGAATAGTTAGAATGCTCTGTGTAAGTTCCTTCAAAGTATTTTGTATATCTTCTTTCACATCCCATTCATGCATTTCTTGTATTGATGGTATCAGGCTGATAAGAAATGGTTTTGCTGCTTCTCGCTCATCTAGTTGTACCAATGCTGCTATAGCAGCCCATCGAACGCCAGTGTTCTCTTGCTTATCATTAAGAATGGTAAGCAAGTCGGGCACGACTGCACGCTCTCCTAGCTCCCCTAACACTCCTGCTACACGCCGTCGAACGTAAGCATCCTCTTGCTTATCCTTCAGGATCGCCAGCAGTTCTGCCACCACTGCACGCTCTTCTTGCTTGCCTAACGCTTGCACTACTGACCCTCGAACGTCAGGGTGCTCTTGCTTATCCTTCAGGATCGCCAGCAGTTCTGCCACCACTGCACGCTCTTCTTGCTTGCCTAACGCTTGCGCTACTGACCATCGAACGTCAGGGTGCTCTTGCTTATCCTTCAGGATCGCCAGCAGTTCTGCCACCACTGCACGCTCTTCTTGCTTGCCTAACGCTTGCGCTACTGACCCTCGAACGAAATAGTCCTCTTGCTTATCCTTCAGGATCGCCAGCAGTTCTGCTACCACTGCACCCTCTTCTTGCTTGCCTAACGCTTGCGCTACTAATGTTCGAACGAAAGGGGCCTCTTGCTTATCCTTCAGGATCGCCATAAGTTTCCCCTTTACCTCACTCCCACCAATATCTACCAGCGTCGATATTACCTGTTGCTCCGTCAACGAATAAGGCGTCGTCCTCAGCAACTCAAACAAGCACGCAATCACCTTTTCTCGCAAAACAGTCTGCCCTATTCTTGGTCGTGCAACAAGGCAACACCCAGCCCAGAGCAGATTAGTATGAAACACATCCTTCCACAATAGTTGTCCCTTTTCCTGTCTCATCAACTTCTGTAACAGGAGGCTAGCATCAAAGACCGAGCCTGCATAGAGGGAGAACACTTCTTCCCACCATGGATCACCACAATAGCTGAGCAACGTATCCAGTTTGTTGTTTTCGGTCGCATACAGCGCGACGAAATACTCTTGCAATGTCAGGTGGAGGAAGCCGTGCCATCCCTGGGCCTGTTCTTTGAGTAAGCCGTTTTCCTCTTCAATTTCGCTTAAGATGAGTTTACATTGCTGAGCAGGACAACCTACGGTGGGGAGAAAGTTGGCGATGACGGTAAGCAGCTCCTCTTCGGGAAAATAACGTCTGCCCTGCTGATGAAAATGCCAAGCGATCTCCATGAGCAATTGGCGTTTGTGTTCCGGCTTGAACTCACGGAGACGGCGAATGTCTCGGCTGGTGTCCCATTTGTATAAAAGTGTATCAACGCATTGTTTGTAGAGTTCGGCTCGCTTTTCGGGTAGGTTCTGTTGTACTTCGTAGACCATCACGATCAAGCACAACAAGAGAGGATTGGCCGCTAGCACTTGCATGCGGGGTGTTTGCTCTAGCTTGGTATTCAGTTCGTTGGCCGTCGCATGTCTGCGTGCAACGGTATGCTGATCGAACCAGTTGATGACAAATTGCTTCATCTCATCCAGTCGAAAATCGAGCACTTCCAGTTCGGTGAAGCTGTGCAGACGTGGGCGGCGATAGTAGCCAGCTTTGCGCGCAGTCACAACGATGGGTGCTTTGGGATAGCGTGCGGCCATCTGATTGATAGCGGTGAGCACGCGGCGATATGACTCTGCTGCACGCTCGTCATTATTACCAATGACCGTTTCATCTAGCGCATCTAACAGGAGCATGGCACGACCAGCGGCAAGATGTTGCTCGATATACACACGAGCCTCAGCCTGGGGAAAGCCGTAGCGCTCATCCCAGCGTGCAGCGGCGAACTCGATCAAATCTTGCGCATCAGAATAAGCGAATTCGGCCAGGGCAATATGAATGGGCAGGTCTGGCAGGTTGGCAAGCTGCTGGTTGACTGCTTTGAGTGTGAGATATTTGAGCAGGGTGCTCTTGCCTGCGCCTGGATCGCCTAGCACGATGCAATGGGAATATTTCTGCAACGCGTCTTGCGGGGTCATTGCAGCACTTGAGCGCGTCTCTAGTGAGGCCCAACTTGCTTTGAGCATCGCGTTGGGGTCGCCTCGTTGCTCAGCGGAACGTAAGGCAGCTTCAATATCATAGCTTAAGCGTGTTTCTTCGTGCAGACGTACACGTACATAGACCTTTGTCACTTCAAGGGGCTGGCTCATGTCCAGAATTTGTAGATGGGTGATGTCAGGGTCGTGCCGAATGGCTTCGCGGTAGGCTTGTTCGCGTTGAGCTGGCGTTTGGGCTGCTTTCATGGTTGCTTTGGCTGCCTCTGCTGCTGCTATTCTTTGCTGGCGTTCGCGCTCTTTTTCCTCTCGTTCAACAGTGAGTTTTTCGGCATAGCGCATCTTGTCTAGCTCTGCTATGTTTTGCCGCTGCTGGCGGGCTGCATCTAATTGGAATTGCAGCTGTTGTTTCTCAAGCTCTAAGCGGTGGTTCCGGCGCACCTGATAGACAACGACTATTCCTGCTATCACAGCTGCGATGATTGTTGCGCCAGCTGCAATGAGTGCTGTGCTCAATGAGCCATAGAATTGCAAGCTGGCATCGGGGGAGGGGCCGGATGGAGATGGTGGACTAGGTATTGGTGTTGCTATTGGTTGTACTGCCGGAGCGAATGAGAATGCGTGCGCTGGTGCTGCATTGAGATGCAACAGAATTAAAAAGAAGAAAATGCTTCCTGGCAAGAAAAAAATCAACAGTAGCATATCTAACATGTGTTTTCGTTGCATCTCCACTCCTAATTCATGTAAAAATAGATTGGAATTTATGATACTATATTTAATTTGGTGTTACAAGCCGGTTCATCCCAATGGGTGAGTGAGGCGTGGAAATGTCCGTGGGTGTCTGCAATGTGCGAATGATGTACAGCTATGTCTGGCTTTGTCCTGCTTTGTCCACAGATTCTCTTGCGAGAGGAGCAAGCACAAGCAACAGAGACAAAATCTTTCTGCGCTCCTCTTGTTTTTTCTTGTCAAAGACAATACTATATTCATAGGGTTTGGCAGTTAGAATAAGAAAAATAGAGTGATTCTTCAGTATTTGGCTAACGACATCTCTATTGCATTGCTCATGCTTTTGATGAAAAATACTCTGATGATACTTTTAGGGACATCTTTCTCTAGAGGAGCTAATCTTATGAGAGTTCCAGCAACTTCACGGCGATGGCCTCTTTCATTCTCCATTCCTACCTTTGGTCTCTTTTCATTCTGCGTTGCGTTCTTCTTCTCCTTTGCGTTTCTCAATTTCCTGTCCCCGCAAGACTGGAAAGATCTCTCCCCCACGAAGGCTGGTGAACTGAGTGGACCGCAAATCGTCTCTTTTCTCTCGCTGAGTGCAGGCATGGCGGCAGCCGGATCTGGCATGCTTTTGTGGGGACTCTTGATTGTCCTTCCCTGGAAATGGCTTCAGACCAAGGCCCAGGGTATGACAGTGCTGTTTGGGAGCCTTATCGGCCTGATAGAAATTCTCTGTACATCATGCATTATGTGGGTTATATATGTCCTATTAATTCTCTTCATTCTGCCACCCTCTAGCGATACCGCCAACACTTTGCTTGCCCTGCTCCCATCAGGCAGTCTAGGACTGGGCATTTTCACCCTGGTTATCGTGAGCTTTGCATCTAAAGGGATCGTCTTCCTCGTAGGAATTGGGACTTCTCTGTTCTTTGCATTACTCGCCCGTCGCATCTTCAGTTGAACGCCAATCACCAATACAAGAGCGGCTCGTTTGCCACCAGCTATCTTGTGAGGCAAAAGATCGAAGAATGCAAAGAGGTTGCTCACGTTTTTATCACATCGTCCACACTCTTGCGTCCTGATAAGTCACAATTGTCGCGTTAGTGATAGCGCTGGCAACACAACCAAGAATACCCTGACTGTAAGTGCCATCACTGGCATCACCTATCCTCTGTGCATTGATGTACAGAACAAAATTGCGACCATCGGCAACCACCGCGATCGCATTCACCTGGTTTATTCCCTGATTGATAACCGCAGTGTTACCACTCGTTAAGGTGGCAAAGTCGGCATTTGAGCTGTACTTTTCAAAGGCGTAGCTACCGTTCTGGCAGACCTTGAAAACGTAGAGATTGGAATAATCGTCATTGCTGCGTGTTGTCAAGCCGCCACAGTCGCCCTGATCAATCCTCATCCTTACTTCAAATGCGAAGTTGCTGTACACATTGCGCTCGTCACAGTTAAAGAATTTATTTGGCGGTGCTTGCGTGATCTGAAGGGCACCGCCCACGAATTGGCACTGGCCTCCGAAGCTGGGCCTTGATCGTTCGTACCAGTTATGTGGTTGGCTGAGGGAGTCTGACAAGAGCAGTGTGCCTGATGGCGAGTAGGGGTTAGGATGAACTGCAATAGGTGTCACCGTTGCTTGCGCTACGGCAGTGGGGGTTGTCCTGCTATCTGCGCTAGACTGAGTGGGGGCAGTAGCGGTTGCGCTATTGGTCGTATGAGTATTGTCGATGAGACCTCTCACCGCTAAGCTACTCGTAATAACGAGTAGGACAATAATCACCACAAGGAAAATGCGCGACTTTGGGGCTTTCGTGCTCTGCTGAGTAGTACTGGGCGGGTGACTTATGCCCAATGAGAACGGTGTTGCTGGAACGGTTTCCATAGAGAGCGGCGTTTGTGATGGGGAAGGAGGAGCCAGAGCAATGCGAGGAGCAAGCGGGACATTGGCATTACTGGACCGTTGTGTTTCCTGACTTCCTATCTCAAGCGTCGTTTGTAGTTCGGCAGAGGCTAGCGCCTGTTGCAGAGCTAGAGCAAAGGTCTTGATATTGGGAAAACGCTCATCAGCTCTTTTTGCCAGTGCACGCAAGAGAACAGTATCAACCGCTGGCGAGAGCCGCACGTTGTGCTGACTCGGAGCTGGGGGCTGAATTGTCAGATGTTGGAACATAATCTGCTGTTGTGTGCGCCCCTGGAACGGGAGTTGGCCTGTCAGCAATTGATAAGTCATAATCGCCAGGGCATACTGATCAGTTGCCGGAACTGGCTCACCGCTCCACTGTTCTGGGGCCATGTAGATGGCGGTGCCACGTACGCTCTGACTTGCCATCGAGGTTGCCGAGAAGATTTTTGCGATGCCGAAGTCAACGAGAAATAAGTCAGGGCGCGTAGGAGCATCCTGGTTGGCACGGACGAGAAAGTTGGAGGGTTTGACATCCTGGTGAATGATGTGATGATCGTGGGCATGCTGCAAAGCGGATGCTGCCTGTGCGATCAGGTAGCCAACATCTTGCGGCGCAAGTAATGCTGAGCCATGCCCTAAGAGCCAATCAGAAAGCGAACCCTCCGCACGGTAGGGCATGACCATGTAGATAAGAGATCCCTTGACGGTTTGTTCTTCGTTGAAATCATGAAAGCTGAGAATGTGGGGATGATCCAACAAGGACAGGGCCTTCATCTCGCGCTGAAAAAGCCGCTCTGCTTGCTCTAAGGCATTGGCATCAGGGTAGGGTTGGTGCTCGTAGCGGATCACTTTGACGGCAACTTGACGAGGGAGCCGGGTGTCCTGGGCAAGGTAGACTTCTCCCATGCCACCCTGCCCTATCAAACGCAGGAGCCGATAATGCCCTAGTTGTTGTCCAGCTAATGTCATAGGAGATCTCCTAACCCCCTACTATCTACGGACCATCCCTATGATGAAGAATAGCAAAGCTGCACCAATAGTAGCAACGACCAAGCTTCCGATGAAGCCATAGGTTTGGTCAGGTACCACGCGACTAACAATAAAGCCACCGATAAACGCTCCAACAAGTCCAACCACCAAGTTACCAATGCAGCCAAATCCCCTGTCGCCAATAATCCAATGACCGATTGCACCTGCAATCAAGCCAATGACCAGCCAGCCAATGAACCCCAACCCAGGATTGAGCGGTGAAGCAAGTAAGATCGTCGATAGTGTCACCTGAAACCTCCTTCTGCATAAAGCAACATTCTTCTTGTAGAGTAAGGTCAAGCCTGATCCGTTTTGTCTCTCTCTCTGATGATAAGTCCAACAGCAGGCAATGTCAAGGGCAAGCCGCAAGCAGGGCTTCTCTAACGGCTTGCCTCTGGCTCTTTGACTACTTACGAATGACCGCTAACACTTCGTCGCGTTTCTCTTGCATCAATGCTTCGCTGTTCGCTTCCACATTCAAGCGCAACAATGGCTCTGTATTAGAGGGACGTACGTTGAACCACCAATCACCATAATCAACCGTGATACCATCGAGATAATCAACCGCGTGAGCGGCTGGCCCGAAATGTGCTGCTAGAGCTGTTAATTTTTTCTGTACATCACTTACGACGCTATTGATCTCCCCACTACGAAAGCCCTTATCGAGGGGCTTAATGATCTCTGAGAGGGACTTACCCTCAACGGAGATCAATTCCAGGATAATCAGGAAGGAGATTAGACCAGAGTCGGCATACCAGTTATCGCGGAAGTAGAAGTGTCCAGAATGCTCACCGCCAAAGATTGCATTCGATTGACGCATCTCGGCTTTGATGTACGAATGGCCAACACGGGTGCGTATAGGCGTACCGCCCAATGCTTTTACTAGAGCGGGAACACTCTTAGAGACAATCAGATTGTACAGAATCGTCTCGCCGGGGAATTTGCGCAACAGGCTATTGGCAACGATCGCCGTGACCGCAGAACCATCCACCAGATTGCCATGTTCGTCCACCGGGAACATACGATCGGCATCGCCATCAAAAGCTGCACCCACATCTGCCCCCGTCTCGCGTACCTTCTTCTGCAAATCGACCATATTTTCCGGTTCAATAGGACTGGCCGGATGATGAGGGAAGGTTCCATCCAGCTCGAAGTAGAGCGGAATCAGCTCGCATGGCAGATGTTTGAAGACTTGAGGCATCATCATGCCAGCCATACCATTGCCAGCATCAATCACCACCTTGAGCGGCTTGATCTTGCTGACATCTATGAATGAGAGTGCGTGCTGCACATAGTCTTCGGTAATGTCGCGCTCGATGTCCTTACCCTTGTTCGCTGGTTCTACGAAAGCGCCACTTATAGCCAGATCGCGTATTTCTGCCAGGCCGGTATCGAGACTGATAGGATATGCCTGGGCACGGCAGAATTTCATGCCATTGTACTTGCCAGGATTATGCGAGGCTGTCACCATCACACCCGCCGCATAATTGAATTTTCCTACCGCGAAATAGAGTGCATCAGTGGTCACCATACCAAGGTCAACGGCATTCACTCCCTGCTCGGTAATACCACGGATGAGAGCTGCGGCCAGTTGTGGTGAGGAGACGCGCATATCACGTCCCACAACAATCTCTGGCACATTCAGATATTGGGCGGCAGCGCGTCCTATGCAATAGGCCACGTCATCGGTGAGATCTTGTCCATAGATGCCGCGTACATCATAAGCTTTAAAGAGAGCTGGACTAACTACGGTATTTCCTGTACTCATATAACTCAACAAGGCATCTACTTCCAACTGCTCTACCCATCAGGAAGTAGATGCGCTGCTCCTTTCTTTATACGACAGATAGCATTATATATATGTCACCCTTCATAAACATAGCGCATTGATCCCCCCTATGGCCAGACTATGGAGCATAAGCTTTCCAAATCTCTAGCAGCACCCAGGGAGCGCCCGAACTGCGAGGATCAAAAATCTGACCGACTTCTCTAAAATTTGCTTTTGCGAAAGCGCGTCGTGCGGGAGCATTGGCCACAGCGGTTTCGGCATACACACGTATGACGCCGGGGATTGTGAAGAGGTAGCGTACCAGTGTACGAACAGCCTCTGGCCCATAGCCCTTCCCCCATTTCGCCTTGTTACCCAACCCCAGACCGATTTCAACATGTCCGAGACGGCGATCGAGATTAAAGTAGGTGATGGTGCCAATGGGTTCGTGATATTCGTCATCAATGATGAACCAGAACTGTCGTCCATTACCATGGACGTAGTTGCGCTCGAATAGCGGACGAAACTCCGTCATAGTGTGCGAGTAAGGACGATGGGGATCATAGCGCCATACCTCATCGTCGCGCTCCCACTCGAAGACATTACGAGCATCATTCATCGTCGGACGGCGTATGTACACGCGTTCACCATGCAGTAGTAACCCTTGTGCATTTGAATGATTGTGTTGTATGTCAGTCATTACAATCCTACGATTGTGATCATTTGTTCAAACGCGTCATTGCTAAGCGAGCATAGTGTGAGAGTGGTTCACCAATAAGTGGCAACGCGTAATCATAAAATGCTTGCGTCACCATGGTCTTATGCTCCTGTAAAAACTCATCCGGTAGTAGTCGCTGTACATTTGCAATCTGCGCCAAGTCTACCAGGCCGGTTGTACAATGGTAGCCCGCTTCGTTGTGTCGTACCAATGTCACCATTTTATCATTTTCGCCATTGAGTACGGCAAGCGTTGCCATTCTTCCCACCAGATAGGCTTCATCCCGATCGGTCATCGAGATAGCATAGGAGGCCATGCGTTGCAGGTCCCCCGGTTTATCGAAACGCGCACGTAATTTTAATTGCTGCTTCACTAACTCCACTAATGCCTGAGCTGCTCCATTGACTAGTGGATGGTGAAATGCGTCCATGCCAACCTGGCCCGCAGCACCTAATGCCCGTCCCTGTTCGTCACGAACAGTCTCTGCCGCTACCACGATCACATAGCCAATACGACGATAGACCTCTTCAACTTGCGTCAAAAAGCGGTCGGCATTGAATGCCTGTTCTGGAATGAGGATACAATGCGGCGCATCAAGCTCATCCCGCTTGCCGAGGGCGGAAGCTGCGGCCAACCAACCCGCATCACGGCCCATCGTCTCGATAATCTTCACCGGATAGTGTGCGGGAATGGAGATAGTATTCATGGTCGAATCCATGGTGGCCAGCGCGATGAAGCGTGCGGCGCTACCATAGCCTGGACAGTGATCAGTAAAGGGAAGATCATTATCGATCGTTTTTGGAATACTGATGGTGTAGAGTTCGTAGCTGGCTTGCTGGGCCGCCTGCGCCAGACGATGTGCGGTGTCAGCGGAATCGTTGCCGCCAATATAGAGAAAGTAACGTATGTTATAACGGCGCAATAACGCTATTGCCCGCTGAGGATCATCCAACTGTAGTTTATAGCGACAAGAGCCAAGTGCTGCCGAGGGCGTGTAGAGCAATTGCGACCACAACGAAGTGGGCTGCTGGCGCAGGTCGATCAAATCTTCTTTGAAGAATCCCTCGATGCCATAATGCATCCCATAAATGCCATTGACGCGCTTATCCTCCATTGCGGCTTGTACTACACCGACCAAGCTGGCGTTAATAACGGCAGTCGCACCACCGGACTGCCCAATAAGAAGATTGCCATAT
>VBJK01000090.1:14958-27180 GCA_005879655.1 Chloroflexota bacterium
TTACGGCAAGCGTCGAGTGAACAATTCCCCAGGGCAAGCACAAGGGATTGCCCTAGGGGTGGGCACTTCTTTAAACAGCCTGCTCTTGAGCTTGAAAACCACCCGCTTTGCGTGCTAGGATACCATCACACAGCTGCGCTTGCCAGCTACTCGCGGAAGAGGACCATAGAGACCTACCGCAAACATCTGTCTGTCATAGTATCTTTTTCTTACCTTGTAGTACATTGTGGGTTTAAGCAGCATGAAACACAAGATTATCCTCGACTGTGATCCTGGACACGATGACGCGATGGCTATTTTGTTGGCAGCCCACCATCCAGCAATTGAGCTACTGGCTATTACTACCGTGGCTGGCAATCAATCGGTCGATAAGACGACCCATAACGCCTTAAAGGTCTGCTCACTGGCCAATATTGGGAATGTGCCTATCGCCAAAGGTATGGATCGACCGTTAGTACGGCCCGCCAGACATGCAGCAAACATTCATGGCGTGTCTGGATTAGACGGACCTCATATGCCTGAGCCATACCTGGAAACCGTACCAATGAGTGGCGTTGAATTGATCATCCATCTTCTGACGGACTCAAACGGAGACATCACGCTTGTTGCCACCGGACCATTAACCAACATTGCCACTGCCATGCGTGAAGCACCGTCGATTATCCCCAAAATCAAAGCCATTGCATTGATGGGGGGAGCCATCGGACTCGGCAATGTTACCCCGGCAGCCGAATTCAACATTTGGGTTGATCCAGAAGCAGCAGAGATCGTCTTCGGCTGTGGACGGCCCATTACGATGGTGCCATTAGAAGTGACCCATCAGGCATTAGCAACAGAGATAATCCTGCACCGTTTACGAACTGCACCAGGTAATGTTGCTCATGTTGCCGCTGAACTGATGACCTTTTTTGCTGAGAGCTACCAGCAGGTCTTCGGCTTTCCCGATCCGCCTGTGCATGATCCTTGTGCAGTCGCTGCCGTCGTTGACCCGACGATTATTCAAGCGCATATGATGCATGTCACCATCGAGACCGCGGGCAAATGGACAGCAGGCAGCACTGTTTGCGATGTTTATGGCCAATCAGGCCAAGCGGCCAATGTACGGGTTGGCTACGCTTTAGAGGTAGAGCGCTTCTGGACTATGATGGTGAGCACTCTGCTCAGCTATGCCTGACCATGGCTAGATCTGGTAATCCATTTCCCAGGGATCTTTACCATTCCATCCCTGTGTCAATTCCTGGTGTTTCTCTAGCGGTTCGCCACCTTTTATTAACAATTCGGCAGGTTTAGAGGCGACAACAGAGTTGGGTGGTACCGCTTCAAAAACGAGCGCCATGGCTCCAATAGTACTGCCACGCCCAATAGTAATCGGTCCCAGAATAGCAGCTCCTACACCAATCGTTACGTTGTCTTCGATCGTTGGGTGGCGCTTTTGCTTGCCCCTTGAACTGGGACGCCACCAGCCAGTAGCCCCCAGTGTCACCTGGTGATACAGCATCACATTATCACCGATGACAGTAGTCTCTCCAATCACAACACCAGCTCCGTGATCGATGAAGAATCGTTTACCAATTTGTGCACCCGGATGAATCTCAATCCCTTCAGTAACAAAACGAGCGAACTGCGAGATGAGCCGTGGAAAAAAGGGAACATGGGCTTTATAGAGCGCATGTGCAATACGATGAAAGAAAATTGCCCATAGCCCTGGATAGAGGAGCGCTTCAAAGACGTTTCGACAGGCAGGATCTTTCTCAAAAATAACATCTACAGCATCAGGCCAGCGCGTTTTGCGGCGTGGCGTCCTCCCTGGCGCGGGTATAGAGATACCAGGTGGAAGTTGTGGCAGTTGCGAAAGATCAGGTTCACTGTTTAGCTGCTCTTCTTCCGCTTTCTCTACTTCATCTGAGATACGTTGTGATTGCTGAGACATGAGTTATCAATCCTTCTGCTAGATGTGTTTTGCCCATGGAAACCGATTGTGCTTTCGCTTAATTTTAACACAGTATCCAAGCAACAACGTACTATTGCTTGATTTGCACGGAAACCATCTCAGCCAGCGCCCTTGGCTGAGCCGTGAGGATGAGCAACCGTCAAGCGCAAATGCTTGTCTCACCTCATATCAATTACTTGACCTTATACATCCCAACAAGGTGCAAGATCGGAGTTGCGCAACTCCTCTCTATTAATCCAAAAAGACATGTACTAATTTTGGCGTCCAAAGTATTGACAAAGCGCAAGGAGTCCGCTATACTGGCGACGTAAACAAATGCGGTGACCGTAGCTCAATAGGCAGAGCTCTGGATTGTGGCTCCAGCGGTTGTGGGTTCAAGCCCCATCGGTCACCCCCACACCTTTGTTGAGGTCCTGATCGAGAGGAATATTTTTGTATGGCCTCTATCGAATTTGGCTTGATGCTGAGAGCAACTAATCCTGGACATACTATAGATGACCTGATGACCTTCAATCAGCACTGTATTGCGCCATTGTCTGATGGCTTCACCACCCTCTGGCTCGAAGATCATTTACAGTGGGGCACCACAGATGTCCTGCAATGCTTAACGACACTGAGTTACTTGGCTGCGACGTATCCCCAATTTCATGTTCGTATGCTTGTACTTTCACAAGCCTATCGTAATGCTGCTTTATTTAAAATAGCTTCTCTTTCTTGCACATCGCATCTAAGAGAAAACTCACCCGATTTTTCCACCTTTTGGTTGATCATCCCAAGCGTGCCCTTCGGCTATACTTTGTTCATAATCGCCTTCGTCAGCAAAAGTTTTGATGGAAAGGAACTACAGCAAGCATATGATGATGGAACCAGCGCGTAAGAGACCCACAGGGGTCACTATTATCGCGGTCTTATTAGCGATAGGTGGTATTTTTGCACTGCTCGGTGCACTACTCGGCTTTTTTGGTATTGGCTTGTTAGGAGTAAAGATTGCTGGTATCAGTGGAGGTATTGTGACAGGTATCGGGGTGCTCTTGGGCGCTATTGCGCTACTTATAGCCCTTATCCCGCTCATCTTGTCATGGGGCTTATGGACATTGCAAACGTGGGCATTCTGGACCACGGTTATCGTTGAGAGTCTCAGCATCGTCTACACGGTACTCTCATGGTTGCAAGACCGTACTACAGTGCCTTCGCTGATTGGTAGTTTGATCATTCCAGTGATTATTCTGGCTTACTTTTTGTTTGATCGTAATGTGCGTGCTGCCTTTCGTACGTAAAGGATGCTGGCTGTATGCTAGTGGATAAGATGTATAAGCGAGATTTCGCTTATACATCTTATCCACTAGCATAACCATGAGGACTATTTAGCCAACCTACGATTTGCCTCACTATAGCGAGGCATTGCTATCTGCAAGATTAATGGCTATATGAAATTCGTCACCAGCAAATCAACGACATCTTGTACGCGCCCATTGCGCTGATACACCGCCCGTTGTCGCATAGCGCCATTGCCAGTATGCACAACCTCATGGACCAATGCGGCCATCTCCTCCCAATGATTGTCCGCCTCTAGTACGGGGCGCAGAGTGGTAAGTAACTTTTCTATGATGACCGTTGCTGGCAGAGAACGTTGATCAACGACATCAATGAGCTGGTGGCTTATGCCATAACGAGCGGCCCGAAAGTTCGCCACGCGTAACAGCTCTGGACGCACTTGAGGCAATGGACCATTGCGCTTGGCCTGTTCATAGCAGGTCTGGCTGAGAGCACGTACTAAACCGACGATCATCATGGTTTCATCGATGGTCATACAGCAATCTGCCACACGAAATTCGAGGGTTGGAAAGCGTTCGGAGAGCCGGATGTCCCAATAGATCCTGGTGGAGTCTTCGACACTGCCTGTGGCTACTAATGCTTGCAGCAATGCCTGGTACTCAGCGAACGAAGCAAAATAGTGCGGCTGACCCGCTGTAGGCCATCGGCTCGCCATCAGGGTTCGGAAACTGGCATAGCCTGTATCCTCTCCCAGCCAGAAAGGGGAATTGGCTGACAATGCTAGGATTGGCGCAAGCCAGACTCTGGCACGATTCATCACCTGAATAGCCATCTCACGATCCTGTAAACCAATATGCACGTGACAACCGAAAACGGCTTCTCGTGCTAATTGTTGATATTCATCCTCTATTTCCTGATAGCGCTCTTTCGGCGTGACACGCTGGTCCTTCCAGTGTGAAAAAGGATGTGTTCCGGCAGCAGCCAGCTGTTTGCCCCGTCGTTGTGCCGCGACGAGCATCTCACGGCGCATACGTATCAGTTCTGCGCGTACATCCTCAAGGGTTTGACAGATTGGCGTGGCGGCCTCGACTTGCGAAAGCTGTAGCTCTTGCTGGGCCTTTTCCCCAAGCGACTGCTGCGCAATCGGTAGGACAGATGAAGAAGATGAACTGAGTTCATCGGTTGCCGGGTGAATAATCTGATACTCCTCTTCAACACCGATGGTAAAGTTTTCTGATTGAGATGGCATAGCAAACCTCTTCCTTATGTATAGAGCCGACAAACTCTACAGTATTTCTCTATTTTCGTCATTTGATGGTGACACGTCAGCACACGCCAGAACGATACAAGGAATTGGCAGCTTGAGCAAGTTGGCAATGATAGCTGAGCGAGCGTTTCGTGGATGAGCAACTGTAGACAGTGGTCGCAAGCAGAAAAATAAATAGCAAGGGAATAATTTCTAGCAAATAATATGTTGTAAAGTAACAGTAGAGGCCCCTCAAAGTGGTTTTGCTTTCCTTGACAATGAAAAAACACGAATGATAGTCTGTTGTTAGTTATTTGGCAACAAACTAGATTAACTTAGTCAACATAGAGGTAATTGAACATGGGCAAAGCATCCCGTGAATTCTTGCGGCAGGCGCGGCGGCAGGTGCCGGAATGGTCGCCAGCACAGGTGAAAGAAGCACTCACTCAGCAGGGTGAGGCTAAACAGGATGTTGTTTTAATTGATATACGCGAGAAGCACGAGTGGAATGAGGCATACATCCCTGGAGCCATACACCTACCTCGTGGCTTTCTCGAATTTGATGTAGAAGAGAATGTGCCAGACAAAGAGCAAACCGTCATTTTGTATTGTGCTGGCGGGTGGCGCTCACTACTGGCCGGAACCACCTTGCAGCAGATGGGCTACAAAAACGTGATCTCGCTGGCCGGTGGCTTCGGGCAGTGGAAGGGGAGCGGCTTCGGTTTTACCATGCCACGCACACTGAACGCTGACCAGGCCAAACGCTATAGCCGTCACTTGCTGGTGCCAGAAGTAGGCGAGCAAGGGCAGATCAAGCTGCTTGATGCTCGCGTCTTGCTACTAGGCGCGGGCGGTCTCGGTTCACCAGCGGGCTATTACCTTGCTGCGGCGGGCATCGGGACGATTGGCATTATTGACGCCGATATCGTCGATGAGAGTAACCTGCAACGCCAGATTCTTCATAATGCAAAGAGCGTTGGTAAATACAAAGCTGAGTCAGCACGCGATACGATCCAGGCATTGAACGCGGATGTCAAAGTCATACCTTATGTTGAGCGCCTGGACGAGACCAATGTCAAACGTATCATTGCCGATTATGATGTTATTATCGATGGTACGGATAATTTTCCCACGCGCTATCTGCTCAACGATGCAGCCATTATGCTTAATAAACCCGTCATCCACGGCAGCGTTTTCCGCTTCGAGGGACAGTTGACCGTCTTCAAGCCATATGATGGTCCGTGTTACCGCTGTCTCTATCCAGAGCCACCTCCTGCCGCTCTGGCACCGAGTTGCGCCGAAGCTGGTGTGTTAGGTGTTCTGCCTGGTATTGTGGGAATATTACAAGCAACTGAAGCCATTAAATTGATCCTTGGCATTGGTGAACCCCTCGTCGGGCGTCTGCTGACCTATGACGCTCTGGCTGGTGAGTTTAACGAGTTGCGCCTCTTCCGCGATCCCAAGTGTGCGGCATGCGGCGAAAATGCACATCCCGAAGCTTTGCCAACATATACAGAAGTTTGCGCATTACCGGCTCAGTAGATACAAACTATGCAGGGCAAGCATATATCATCTTTCCACGTTTCGTAGCATTATCTGAATAATAGCCTTACTATAAAGGAGTGAGATACAATGGCAACTGTTCGTTTAGCACCCGTTTTACGTGCCTCGGCTGGTGGAGCAAAGCAGGTAAGTGCTGAGGGGAGCACCCTCGGAGAAGTTTTAGCCAACCTCTATGAGCGTTTCCCAGCCTTAAAAGAGCAGATTCAGCCGGGTGAGGAAGTCAGTCGCTTTATCAATGTCTACGTCAATGATCAGGATGTACGTTATCTGCAAGGATTGCAAACCAACGTTGCACCAAACGACACGATCATTCTTTTGCCTGCAATGCATACTAGAGACTATAGGAAATACGCCTCTCGTTGAACTAAAGAGCTTCAGTCCACGGCCCGGTGTCGAGATTTACGGGAAATTGGAAGGTGCGAATCCTTCCGGTAGCGTGAAAGATCGTGTCGCAAAAAGAATGATTGAAGAGGCTGAAGCAGAAGGACGACTAACACCAGGCACGACTCTGCTGGAGCCAACCAGCGGTAATACCGGGATCGCATTGGCTATGATGGCACGCATCAAGGGCTATCAGTTTGTCGCCGTGATGCCCGATAATGTGACAAAAGAACGTCTCCAGATCCTAGAGCTATACGGTGCGCAGATCGTTTTCTCTGATGGCACCCTGGGTAGCAATGGAGCTGTCAAACTTGCGAAAGAGATGGCAAGCCAGGATCAACAATACATAATGCTCTATCAGTACGGGAACGAAGCGAATCCGCGTGCACATTACTATGGTACAGCGGTGGAGATTATTCAGGATCTGCCCGATATTGATGTGTTTGTAGCTGGCCTGGGCACTGGTGGAACGCTGACTGGCAACGCGCGACGCTTGAAGGAACACAACCCGGCGATTAAGATTGTGGCCGCTGAGCCATTGCAGGGTGATAGCGTACAAGGATTACGTAGTCTAGAGGATGGCTTTGTCCCGCCCATATTCGATCAGTCGCTGCTCGATGCAAAAATTCTTGTTTCAAATATGGACGCGATTCGACGTACCCGTCAGTTGAAGGATCAAGCAGGTATTTTCGCGGGTCCCTCCTGTGGCGCATCACTACATGCGGCTATCCGTGTTGCGCAGAGTCTGGAGCACGGCAAGGTCGTCGCTATACTAGCTGATGGCGGCTGGAAATATTTAAGCGAGGATCTCTGGACGCGCGAGCTAGGTCAACTTGAAGATGATATAGAGGCAAAGGTATTATGGTGACAGAGACCAGTTTTGTGGTGCGTATCTCTGAGTTAATCTACCAAGAGATGGTTGACCATATTGTGGCTGGCTATCCTGACGAGGCGTGTGGTGCATTAGGCAGTAAGGACGGTGAGGTGGTGAAACATTATCCCACCGCTAACGCTGCCGAGTTTCCCGATGATTTCTCTATTATTAGCTATGCAGATCTCTTACGCATCTACAACGATGTTGACGAGTACGATGGCGATATGATCTATTACCACTCGCATCCCAAATCTGAAGCATATCCTTCTACGCGTGATATAGAGTACGCGAAGTTCGGGTATCTCTTTATCATCTTCTCCCACCAATACTATCCTAAACCGCCATATGTGCGCGTCTTTAGTATTAGCACAGATAAAGAGATCAGAGAAGGAAAAGTCGAAATTCACTCATAAGGTCTGGAAGTAGCAACAGTGGGAGGCATATGATGTCGCAACATCATAGACCTCCCACTTCTGCTGCTATCAGAGCGCTAGAAGCTACAAAAACTAGTTGCCATACATATTGTCATGGCCCGTTGAGAATGTTATATTTTCCTCTGTATTCTAGAAGAGAGTAGTACTATTGGTGGCAAGTGGTTCTCATCTATCTGAATGCAAAGAATGGTAATGAAATTCGGATAAAAAATAATTTTCGCATTCAAGGAGTAGAAAAAGAGGCATGTTGTATTTGCATAGAATACTATATAAGTATTCTCATATACGTTTATATGAGATTGCTGCCTCTCTCATTATTCTGATAGCTGTACTGTTGCGCCTCATCTGTATTGCTCTGGGCTGGCCCCTGCTGGATAGTGATGAGGGCACGATGGGACTGATGGGTATGCATATTGCGTTTCGTAATGAGCATCCCATCTTTTTTTATGCTCAAGGATATATGGGAGCGACTGAAGCTTACCTGGCAGCACTAGCGTTTCGTCTCTTTGGCGTGTCTTCCTTTACTTTGCGCCTGGGTCTTGTGTTGATGTTTGCGGGTTTTATGATCGGCATGTATCTGCTGACGAGCCTGTTATATACAAAAAAGTTTGCTCTCATTACACTCATCTTTTTAGCTATAGGCTCGAATCCTATCTTCACGCGTGAGTTAGTGGCCGTAGGGGGTGATCCCGAAACACTATTAGCTGGTACGATGCTCTTGTTGCTGGCATCATGGCTAGCTCTTTCTTCGCATCCTGACACAACATTACGTCACCAGCCACGTCGTTTGCTCGTGTATGGTGCATGGGGATTGGTAGCTGGCTTCGGTATATGGAGCCATACATTGATTGCTCCATTCATGCTCCTGGGCGGACTGCTCTTAGTCCTATTTTGTTGGCATGAATTGCTCAGTCTGGCTCCCCTTTTACTCGTGCTAGGTATGATCATTGGTGCGGCTCCATTGATCTACTATAACGTCACAGCGCCTCCTGGTCAGAACACGTTGTTTTACATTATGCATGTTTTGAAAGCCAACGATGCACCGGTACTGCCATGGCGTGTTTTATTCCCCATGGAACTCAAAGGGGCATTTCTTATCACTTTACCAGCTGCTACCGGGGCCAGTCCTCTTTGTTATGGAGCTATCAAGGATGTCCATCTCTTGCGCCTGGGCAGTGTGCATGACGTACGCTGTACCCTCGTCCACACAGGCTGGTCGCTAGCCGTGATCTTATTATGGAGTATTGCCGTGGCGATGGCCGTGCGTAGCTTCTGGCGTCATTGGCGTCGTCGCTCTGACAGTTCCTCTAACATGGAGGAAAGGGCGCTACTGATCCGTCATAGTGCACGCTTAGCACTGCTCTTTAATGCGGCTATTACCTTTCTCCTCTATGTTTTGAGTCCTAACTCTGCTTTCTATCCCGTGGCGGCTGCTCGTTACCTGATTGGCCTCTTAGTCACGACGCCAGCAATTCTCTGGCCGCTGTGGATGGGTGATGATAGCCTCAAGTCGTTCACGGCAAAGCTATCAGAACAATCGATGATCACATGGCACAGGGTAAAGATGCAGTTCGTGACGAGGCATGGCATACTAGTATTTATGGGGAGTGTTTTGTTGCTGGGCGTCTTCTGTACATTTACCGGCCTGGGCGCAGCACCAGCTCCAGTACCACACGAGGATGTCTACTTTACACAGGTGAGTACGCAGCACTTGGATGTACCAGCAGTGCAAAGGCTCAATCGGCAAGAAGATGCACTCATTCATGATCTGCTACGTATACGGGCAGTACATATCTATTCCGACTACTGGACGTGCAATCGCATTATCTTTCAGAGTCGTGAGCATATTATTTGCAGTGTTGTGCATGATCACTTAGGACCAGGTCATAATCGCTATGCCGCCTATCCCGCGATTGTAATGGCCGATCGACAAGCAGCATATGTACTCCATGTAGATTCACTAGCCGACCAAACGTTCTTGCATTATATACGCTCAACTGATACACGTTTTGAGCGCTATAAGCATTATCAGCGTCTCGTCTTTGATGGCTATGCAGTCTATCAACTAGTAATAGCCGGGAAGGTCTAAAAAGATAGCAGCACAGCTCTAGTCAGAACGAACATAGCGTTCCTCACAAATCTATGCTAATATGAGATCAACGTAAAAAGGCTTTTTGCGACCTTCCAGGGAATATAGCTGGAAAGTAAGGAGTTCATGGCTTGACAAAACAAGATAAACGCTATGTGATTATAGGTAATGGCGTCGCCGGTACAACAGCAGCGGAGACATTGCGCAAAAACGATCCCAACTGTAATATTCAGTTGATCACAAACGAACCTTATCCACTCTACAACCGTGTTTCACTACCACGCTTTTTACAGGGCGTGATTGTGGAACAAAAAGTGATGATACGCGACTTTGCCTGGCATGAGCAACGCAACATACAGCTGGTGACAGGGACGCTCGTTGAGAGTGTGAACACTGATGAACAAGTGGTGATCACGAACAAAGGTGAGCATTTACCCTATGATGCTTTATTGATAGCCAGTGGAGGCTGGGCCAATCCGCTACGTGTGCCGGGTGTGCAGGACACCAATCATATTTATAACTTTGTCACGCTAGACGATACCAAGACGATTATTGGCAAGATGTTGGAGTCTCGCACAGCGTTGGCCTATGGCGGTAGCTTTATCTCTTACGAACTGTGCGACGGTTTTGCCGTCCGCAAGCTCAACACCACTTGGCTAATGCGTGGTCCTTACTGGTTGCGCAATGCCCTTGATCTCGAAGGTGGCGAAGTCGTTGATAACATTGCGAAGAAATTTGGCGTAGATGTCATTCACGGCGACGAAATTGCCGAGGTTGTGCCAAAGAATGGCGTCCCCAGCTATGTGAAGACGAAGAAGGGACGCGAAATTCAGACCGATATGATTGGCATTGGTCTCGGCATTACGCTCAATACCCAATTCCTGACCGGAACGCCAGTGCTGATCAGCAAGGGCATTGTGGTGGATGAGTTTCTTGAGACGAATATTCGCGGTGTTTATGCCGCTGGCGATATAGCGGAGTTCTATGATCAGATGATTGGTCGTCATCATACGATGGGCACCTGGGATAACGCTATGGCTCATGGCCGTATTGTTGGGATAAATATGGCCGGTGGGCGTCAGCCCTACGTTGATGTTCCCACATATACCAGCCCGCTCTTTGATGTGAATATCGCCGTTGTCGGTACCGCCGAGTCGCACAATCCTGAGCTGGAGACCATTGCTCGCCGCGAACCAGGCGAAAAGGGCAATGAGAATTACCGCAAACTCTTCTTCCGCGAAAATAAGCTGGTCGGAGTGCTGATGATTGGTAGCCCCAAAGGCCGTAAGAAGCTCGTTGATCTTGTGAAGAACCAGCAAGTAATAGCTACTGCCGCTGAACGTGAAGCACTGTTAACCTTGAGGTAGCTAGTACAGCAGTGCTTGTCATAGCAAGAACAATATAATTTATAGTTACTCACCATATCATAGACGCAGTAGCTATAGTTTATAATCTTCTTGCTATAACAGTAATACAGGCAACGTGTGTCTCAATTGCTTGAGTTACCATGTCCTTTATACGGTACAATTAGCATAGATTGTGGTTTAAGCTAAACATAGGAGAGAATCCGTGGTCATGCAATGTGCTAATTGTGGGTATACATTACTTAGAGAGGGTGCGCGGTTCTGTAACAACTGTGGTACTCCTCTTCCATCCGATGCTGCCATAGCCCAAGTCGTGGCTGAGGTGAAAGGCACTGCAACACCCCCAACGTCCTTAGCAACAAAAACGCCTCCCGCAAGACAGAAACCTGTCTTAAAAGAGCAGATCGCTCAGCAACCTACTCCATCTTCAGCAATACAACATCAGCCTATCATCACACCATATCCAACAGGGCTGATGAGTAAGTCAGACGCGAATATTCAGGATGCAGAAGAGAAGACTGCATTAGTGGATAAGCCAGTACTTACAGAAGTGGTCGATACGCCATTGCCTGTATTTCCTGAAGCTGCTGTAATAGCTACAGATCCAGGCGTCGCAGATTTACCTGCCGAAGTTCCTGTAGATACTCTTGAAGATCTGCCAACCATGCCAATGGCGTTAGAGATAGCACCAGGGGCAGAGGTGGAGAAGCAAGCAATTGCAGATCAATTAACCAAGCCCATGGAGAAGGCAGAGGCGGAGAAAGGGACCATTGCAGATCAATTAACCAAGCCCATGGAGATACCTACAACGCCTGAACCTGCACAACCAACCTTCCCCACGCTTCAAAGACTTGTACAGAAAGGCACAGCTGTATTACAACCTTATCTCACACGTTGGTCCACGTTCTACCAGGGGTCAATACTTCCACGACTGCCAGTAGCTCTACGTAGCGGCAGGCAACCATTGCTTACGGTACTGACGCTTATTCTGATCCCTGTGCTTATCCTGGGTGGACTAGCAATCTTGCTCGTTGGTACTCATCCG
>VBJK01000090.1:27289-56032 GCA_005879655.1 Chloroflexota bacterium
TCAATGACGATTGCCCAGTATCTACAGCAACAAGCGACCACGCTTGCACTGAGTCATGTGAAAACCACAACACCCCTCTCTTTTGCCGGGACTTCCTGGGAACAGGTCCAAGGCAGTGTTGTGCTCAATGGTGCAAATTATAGCGAAACTCTTGTGGCCACTTTACATCATAATCACACCTATATGATTGCCATGCTAGCTCCTACAAGCATTTATGATCGTGAAGAACAACTCATCTTTTCTCATATGAGAGCTACACTGCACTTATTATAAGTATATTGTCTTTTTATATGAAATAGGTGTGGTGCGAGAGCTGCATTAAGTGAGAATACTTGTTCATCCAAACTCCCCCGTCACACCTATTTTATATAAAGTGTAGCCACAAAAACCAAGAACTATGGTATAATAGGCAAGGCAAATGGTATACCAACGGCGTATGCAACCCACTTCCCTAGTTTTGTGTCTTGCAAATGCTCGTGTCTGCGGTAGGCAGATGGATTAATAGATAGACGAAAGGAGATGCCGTAGACAATCGGCTACTCGAATTGCATGCTAGAGGATATTCGCTTTGAACGACACTTTCGTACTCCCTACTCGGAGGGTTATTACATTATGCAAGGAAATGGCTTGCAAAGTAATAACCGTCTCGGTACGGTGGATATCCACTTTACTACTACTGCTGTTCACGGAACCCTTATCCTGGAGAGGGAGCTAGAAGAGGTAGATCTCACCAAGCTCATTGAGCAAATTGATGAAGATCTTGTGCTCTCCGCAGATATGCCCCGCGACGACTTTCTCGTCAGTGTCTATGTTGGTAAGGATGTAGGTTTCTACAGCGACGAATATTTTGCAGAAGAGAATAGCGAGAGCGCTGATTTCGACGAGGACGACCGCTAGCAGCCGGGGCAAGCACAAGGAGACTATACCGGTCAAATAAGCCCCCCGCCGCCCCCCCAACCCACAAGGGATGCCCCTAAGCATTAAGCTAAGCAGGGGTCCAGGGGGCGGTAGCCATCCTGGCGGGGTGTGGGGTGTTCCCCCCTCCCCCCCAGGGCACCCACAAGGGATGCCCCTACAATGGTACGAATCGGCTCGCGAGGTGTGTTCGTACCCGTGTCGCGGCATTTCTTGTGGGTGCCCAATACGCATCAACCTAAGCAGGGGGTCCAGGGGGCGAAGCCGCCCTGGCGGGGTTTGGGGTGTCCCCAAGCTCTCCCTTTCACTCCTCTCGCCGCCTGCGGCGGCGAAGAAAAGAGGTTTTTGGGGACACCCCAAACCCCGTCAAAGGGCTTGCAGCCCTTTGCAATCCTGCTGTCAAGCGTTAGGTTGATGCATCTTGGGCATCCCCTGTGGATGCCCTGGGGGCGGCGGAGGGCGGCTCAATCTTCTAGCAGGCCGCGTCGTATGGCATATTTTACTAACTCGGCGCGGCTATGAAGGTTGAGCTTGTCCATAATATGAGTACGGTGCGTATCGACTGTCTTAGGACTAATAATCAGACGTTCTGCAATCTGATTATTAGTTAAGCCTTCCGCTACAAGTTTAAGAATCTCCCGTTCTCGCTCTGTGAGGCTGCTATAACTATCTTTTTCTTCGCCCGTACGTACACGTTGCAGGTAGTCTCCTACCATTACAGATTGGGCGGCGGGCGAAAGATAGAACTGTCCGCTTTGAATGACGTGCAGGGCCGTGATCAATTCGGTATCGGCAGCTTCTTTCAACATATAGCCTGACGCACCCGCACGCAACGTCTGAAAGACGTATTCATCGTGTTCATGCATCGTCAAGATAAGCACCTTAATGTCAGACAACAATTTTTTGATCTGTTTGGTAGCCTCGATCCCGTTCACATCGGGCATTGTAATGTCCATCAGCACGATATCCGGTTGTAGCCGTTGCGCTTCCTGAATAGCCTGACGGCCATCCTGAGCCTCTCCGACGACCTCTATATCTGGTTGTGCATTCAACATCATCTTTAAACCGGCCCGTAAGATGGTGTGATCGTCAGCTAGTAAAATACGTATTTTCATGTCACAATCCTGTTATATTATGCATAGAGCTATTTTATTGGTCAGTGTTCTCTTTACTTTTACTAGGAAAAGCCGTTGAATGAAGTGGAATACAAGCCTCGACCGTTGTGCCTCTGCCTGGCGACGATTTAATCTCCAGACTGCCATCTAACAACTGGGCACGCTCATGCATACCAACCAAGCCCCAGCCTCGTTCCTGGTTAGTACCTGATCCCTTTTGCAACTGATCTGGTTCAATACCACGTCCATCATCAGTAATAGTAACATATACAGCGTGTGCGTCCTCTCGTAGCTCTACATTCACTTTCCGGGCGTGCGCGTGTCTGGCAATATTGGTCAACGATTCCTGAACGATCCTATAGAGCGCCGTTTCCATTTCAGCGGGCAAGCGCTCCTTGAAGCCAACAGCCTGGAAATCGACGACCAGAGAGAGTTTCTGTTGATACTCTTTGATATACCAGCGCAAGGCCGGTAGCAAGCCGAGGTCGTCGAGCGCGCTAGGACGAAGATTAGTACTCAAGTTACGGATAGCGCGCAACGTGCGGTGAGCGAGCATCCTTGTTTCTGCAAGACTGTCGCGGGCCTGCTGTGTCGTAATCGATTCTTCGAGCACTGCGAGACTAATCAGTAAAGAAGTCAGCACTTGTGAGGTTTCATCGTGTAACTCACGGGCAATACGTTTGCGTTCCTCCTCCATAGCATTGATGCTCTGCGTGACACGTAAACGATTGGCTTCGTCGATAGCTTCCAGCATCATATTAAATGTTCTGGCGAGTTGATCAGCCTGTGGATCAAAACCTGTCAGGGGGGCACGTTGGGAACGCTCTCCGGCCTGGACACGATTCATGACTTTCCCCAAGTCCATTAATGGCCGGAAAGCGATCTGTAACAGGAGGAAATTGAGCGCAAGACTGACTGACCAGCCTACCACGATGAAAATGATCAGTACTGCTGTCCCATAGTTGGTATCTAAGCGCGTCGCAAGCCACGTTCCCCCCGTCGCGCCAACGAAGATAATCAAGCTATTGGCTATCAGGACACGGTAGAACACTGGAACAGCAAGCAAGCGGCGCAGAAATTGATTATTCTGCATTATTTTCCCGTATTTCATGCTGGAATAACCCAGCATCGATTTCTCTTAACAGTAACCTTTTTTTGTCTGTAGTCATTGTATAGGCACCTACGAGGAACTGTCAAACTAAGGTTAGGAATCAGGTGTCCCTTAGAAAAAAATCAGGTGAGTACCTGATGTTTCCGCTCCGTGTGAGATGTAAGCTCAATTTGATAGCACGTGCAAGAGATTGCATTCTTGTTGCGTAGGTCGTCCTCTCTTCCTATTTGCTCAGAGATTTCATTATAATCTGACAAAAGTGCAAGAATCCTCACTTCTGATAATGGGAGAGCGATGCCCACAGTGCAACAAGCAGAGTATGCACTTGAGCATTGGATGATATAATCAGCCACACAGCCGTTGAGAACTCTTGCCATGATATCTTTCACTAATTTATGATCCTTTGTTGTTGAGGAGGCACAGTGCGTTCTACTGCTAATAAGAGCTTACTCGATATGGCGACGCAGAAGATCGTAGAGAGCCAGCTTTGGCGTTCTATTTTCCGCCATGGCTACCCCGATACTCCATTGAACCAATCTCTGGTGATGATGGGGAACGTATTTCTGCATCTACATCCCGTTAAGGTCAGTCGTCAGGCAATGAAGATTACCTATACCTGGTGTATGGGAGGCATCTCTTTCTTCTTGTTCCTGTTACTGACGATTACTGGCGTCTTTTTGATGTTCTACTACATTCCTGATGTCAATGTAGCCTATCAGAATATCAACCAATTGAACAGTGCTGTTGCGTTCGGTCATCTGGTGAGAAATATGCACCGTTGGGCAGCTCACTTGATGGTCGTTTCGGTAACTTTGCACATGATTCGTGTGTTCTATCATGGTGCCTATAAGCCACCCAGAGAGTTCAACTGGGTTGTCGGTGTCTTGCTCTTCTTCGTTACCCTGTTCTTGAGCTTCACCGGGTATCTGCTCCCCTGGGACCAGATCGCAATCTGGGCTATCACTGTCGGTACTAATTTAGCGCCCTACACCCCTCTGCTGGGTGATCCAGTCTATAAGGTGCTGGTCGGCGGTGGTGCCGTAGGTCAGGCGACACTGATACGTTTCTATGTTGGTCACGTCATTCTGCTCCCATTGGCTGGCGCGTTGTTAATGGCCGTTCACTTCTGGCGCATCCGTAAGGATGGCGGTGAAGCTGGTCCTCCACCTCCGTCACGCCGTGAGCTAGAAGCTCGTGCGGAGCGTCCTACAGCAGGCGTGGCTCATTAAACCACGTCTGCTCCGTACAGTTATGCTACGGGCGCTTGTGAGAGGATATCTCTATGTCGATTGAACAGTCTGAACCAAAGGTACAAACACAATCATCAGCGACTCAGCGGCGCTATCGTACCCTGGCCGTGGTGAGACAGGAAGCTATTACACGTGTAGAGAAGCCACTTGAGGACTCGGTTTTTGTATGGCCACACCTGCTCGTACGCGAGTTTTTTGCCGCGACGATGGTGATGGTCATGATCACGTTGCTTGCCATTGCGATTGATGCTCCCTTGCGTGAGCCTGCCGATGGAAGTCTGACACCCAACCCTGCTAAAGCTCCCTGGTATTTCCTGGGTCTACAGGAACTGTTGCACTACTTCCCGCCATCGACTGCCGGTGTGCTGGTGCCCGGCTTTACGTTGATGGCCCTGGCTGCACTACCATATGTAGATCGCAACCCCAGTCGTGCGTATGCTGACCGCAAAATCGCTATTGTCACTTTCACAATGTTTGTGGTCTTCTGGGCTGTCATTACATTGGCTGGTAGTTTCTTTCGTGGTCCCGGTTGGCTCTGGATATGGCCCTGGGTACACATATACTTTGACTTGTAGTCACTGGAAAAATAACCAAGGGAATCATTTATGAGTATTGATACACCGCCTATTACAGCGCAACAGTATGAGATTCTGCACGGCGGTGGCGCTGAAGCTGCTGAGATTGCGAAACAGCGACTTTCTCGCCGCCGTTTCTTGCGACGATCAATGTTGGCAGTGTGGGGAGTATCCACCACTGCCAGTGTTGCTGGTGCGCTCTATATGCTCTATCCAAGTCTGTCTGGCCAGTTTGGTTCTATTCAGACTGTGGGGAAGAAGAGCGAGTTTCCTGCTGGCTCGCCGGATAAGGCAACGCTGGATCAGACAGCGATCTTCCGTCGTCCAGCAGCCAGAGCATATGTTGTCCATTTTTCCAAGGATACGAAATACTTATTAAACGGTCAGGACCTCAGAGACCAGATGAACTCTGAGAATGTGCTCCAGGATAAGGATGGTACCTATTGGATTGCGCTCTATCAGCGCTGTGTTCATCTAGGTTGTACCGTTCCCTTCCGTAACGACTGCGTGAGCTTTAAGTGCCCATGTCATGGTTCTCACTATAATATCTCTGGTGAGTTCCTGGATGGTCCGGCACCGCGTAGTCTCGACCGCTTTGAGATCAGCTTTAGCGGTGACGATGTTGTTGTGAATACTGGCGTCATTAACAGCACAGTGCCGCATCCTGACACCACTACGCGTCTGATCGCAGCACCAACCGTTCAGTGTAGTGCTGGCTAGTGCTATAAGGTGTGTTTTATGGAGAAATATGTTCAAGCTGCTGTAGGCATTGTTGTGCTGTTAATCGTTGTGGGTGGCTTGCTGCGCATATTCTACGCTCGCACGAATGCAGTACAAAAGACTGGTTACGGTGCTCTTACTATGTTAGCACTTGTCTCGGTAATGATCCCTGTCTTTTGGATCATGGAGGGGGGAAACCAGTTAGGCGAGCAGAATAAGCAGCAAGCCCTTGCCATTGACCGTGGCCTGCAACTCTACGCGCAGTTTTGCATAAACAATTGCTACGGTATTGATAAGGATAACCATGTGGTTGATCCCAAATATAATGGCTATACAATGGCTGAGTTGAATCAGATGAGTGAAGATAATCTGCACAGGGTTATCAGTGCCGGGGTTTATAACCCTAAAGCTCCAGCACCAGCTAATCCCAATGCGGTGCCACGTAGTGATCAGTATGGTGGTCAACTGCTCTCTAACTATGTTGACTATCTTGCGGCACTCATTCATTCTGCTGATCCAACTTATGCGAAGAAGAATGGCTTTAGCGGCGAGGCGGCGATCAATGGCTTCAGCAAATTGCCTGACTATTTGCAAGCGAATAATCCCAACCAGTATAAGGCCGCTGTTTCTCAGGCAACGTTGGGACGCTTTGGTGCTCCTGTTGATATGACTGCGCAGAAAAAGGTGACGATCAATATTGCCGATCAGGCTCCCGGCCAAGCTTGCAATTCCAGTTGCTATGATCCTATCAACGTGCAGGTGAAGGTTGGCACGGTGATTACATGGGTCAATAAGTCTATGGTAGGCCATACGGTGACAGCCATTGTGGGCACTGACACAGCAACGCATAAGGCCGCGCCAGAAATTTTTGACTCTGGTATAGCTAACTTGATTCCAACAGGGAAAAATTTTACCTATACTGTGACGGATGCCGCCTACAATTTCAATCCAGATCATACAGTCATCTATTATTGTGCTGTCCATCCCGATATGGTGGCTAAACTGATCATTGTGAAATAATAGTGTGGCAAATATCGGGTCTTGCAAGAGACCCGAAGTTAGTTTCTTTTGATCGCCAGTCATGTCGTTAAGTTACCTGATGAACGGCATGTTGAAAGGGATTGCGATCCATGCAACAAGTACAACAACGTGAGTTGCCGGAGCGAATATCCTGGGCCCGCGCCCTTATTTTCGCGGTCGGGTTCTTCTTCCTCTCGATTATTCTGATCGGGCAGCTCCCTGGATACATCTACTTGCAGATGACTGCCGCATCTCTGCAAGGAATGGAGCAATCATCAATTGCTCTTGCGGTCGTTTGCCTGGGTGGCTTCGTTGTCATTCAGGTCATTCTTATGCTTTTTGACCCTAAGCCTGTGGTGCCGCCGATGATCTTTACGGTGATCGGGGTGCCTTTATTCTTGGCTGGGTTAACGCTTTCTCTATGGGCATATCTTTCTGACAATCAGTTTTTTCCGCGTGCTGATACGCTGTGGAGTCCGCTGTTAGGAGGCAAGTTCCTCTGGTTTCAGCCCAATAGTGTCGATCTGGTGATGGTTGGTATGGGCATCCTGGGGGTGGGCCTGGCGATGGTCTTCTATAGCGTGCTGGCCCTGCGCGAGCAGAGCAATCCTGACCGCCGCGATCTGGGTACAACACCAGCCGTGCGTGGTATGCTCATTGTTGCGATTTTCCTGTTTATCGCTTTTCTGATCGTTTATACGCTAGTTAATCCTGAGGGTCTTGCTCTCAGGCTTGGGGATAAAGCTGCCGCTGAAAAGATTATCACGCTTACGGCGAGCACGATTTTGGGGGCGGCGATTCTGCTGGCATTTGGCGCGTTTGCTTTGCGCTTGCACTACTTGATGCGTCCTGTACGCAAACGCACGATGCCGGGTCTGTATGCCATTGGTACCATTGGTCTTGCTCAAACTGGCGCGATCTTATTGCTGGTGTGGATTGTGCTCTATCCACTGATCTACTGGATGCATGGTTGGACATTTATCGGCCTGAATGATTACCTGACTGTTTGTGCAAAAAAGACTGCTATTCCTGCAAGTTGCTCTTTCTCTCAGCAGGCTGGTTATATCATTGACGCGATTGTCACCACCAACTTCCTGGCTGTATTGTTGGGTGGCATTTGGGCGTGGAAGTCTAATCGCAACCTTGTGGTGGTTGGTAGCGTTGTGCTGACGGCGGTTTGTGCTATTGCCACGCTTCTCGTGCATACAGATCCCGGTAAACTGTTGTTGGCCATGTTGCTCTGTGGCGGCATGCTGGTACTTGCTACGATCTGGACGGCGGTATCGCGTCGTGAGTTCGCAGTCGTTGGAGAGAATAATCTCGGTTGTCTTGGTCAATGGTTGATCGTTGGTACCTGTTTGTTGGTCTATCTGGCCGCATTTGGACTCTTCTCTCTGCCCGCTCTACCACCCTGGCCACCTGAGACCGAACCAAATATTCCCTTTGTGGCTGGCCTAATCGTGCCACCACCAGCCAATAGCGAAAGCCCAGTGCCTATACTAGATGCGCTGATTATGTTCGTAACCATGGGCATACTAGCTGCTATTCAGCTCCACTTCCTGGTGCGCAATCGTTACAAGGTGTAACGGTTTATTCGTGTAAAAAGTGTGAAACGTGAGCGTGGATCGTTTGCTGATAGCAAACGATCCACGCTCACGTTTCACACTTTTTACACGGCTTCATAGAGAAACCTTATGAATATTGCGAGGGCAGTTGTGGTAAAATACGAACGTCTTGTTATTACTCTTCGCTGTGACAGTACTGAGTACCAACCATCGCTCTGCGGCTGTCCTAGCAGAAAGATGGTTGCAACTTTTGAAAGGAGAGGCGGTGTTTCCTCCTTAAATATTCTGGAGACAAGGATTGCCCGCCATATAGTCAGATGCAGAATGAACAGCCTCTCAAGGTCTTGATCCTCGCAGCCGAAATTGTGCCCTTTGCCAAAGTTGGTGGTCTAGCCGATGTTGTAGGGGCATTACCCAAGGCACTACAAGCTCTAGGTCATGATGTTCGCCTAGTTATGCCACGCTATCGGCAGGTTGACTCAGAACATTTTCAGCTCAGCACCGTATGTAAAGCCGTTCCGGTTAGTATGGGCCATTTTCAGGTGTCTGTAGATGTACAGCAAGGCACGATCGGTGATGGTATTCCTGTATATATGATAGATGCACCACGTTTTTTTGACCGAGAGAATATATATGGGTACAACGATGATGGGGACCGTTTTATTTTATTTTGTCGTGCAACTCTAGAGGCAATACGGGAGTTAAAATGGTCGCCCGATATTATCCATTGTAATGATTGGCATACTGGTATTGTGCCCAACTGGATGCATACCCTGTACCAGGACGATCCTTTCTTTGCTCGTACTGCTACGGTTTACACTATACATAATCTCGCTTATCAAGGCATTTTTGGGTACCGTATCCTTGAAGTCGCTGGGGTCGCGGCCAATGGTTTTCTCTATCCACAAATTGCTGAACTGGCAAATGTGGTAGATATTATGGGGCGCGGCGTTATGTTCGCCGATGCCATTACCACGGTCAGCGAACGGTATGCGCAGGAGATTCTTACGCCGACCTTTGGTGAGAAGCTGGACCATTTGTTACGTTCCCGCCGCGACCGTTTGTTCGGTATCCTCAATGGCATTGACTATCAAGAGTATAATCCGGCGCTTGACCGCTACATTCATACGCCATTTGATGTGTATTCCCTTGAGAAACGTGCCGAGAATAAGAGAGCTTTGCAATTACACGCACATTTACCTACCTGCGCAGATGTTCCCTTGTTGGCTATGGTATCACGGCTTGCGGATCAAAAGGGCTTTGATTTACTTGCGCAGATCATTCATCCCTTATTGTCTCAGGGCATCCAATTTGTGGTATTAGGTATTGGCGATCAGCATTATCACGAGGTGTTTCAAAATCTTGCCGCTCGCTATCCCGACCAGGTTGCTATCTTTCTCACTTTTAATACCGAATTGGCACACAGCATTTACGCTGGCAGTGATATGTTTCTCATGCCCTCGCGCTTTGAACCCTGTGGTCAGAGCCAACTCATCGCTATGCGCTATGGTAGCGTACCGATCGTACGTTCGGTAGGAGGACTGGCTGACACGGTGCAGGAGTATAACCCAGCAACTGGTGAAGGCTATGGTTTTGTATTTAACAATTATGATCCCTGGGAATTATTTGCCGCGATTATACGAGGCATTACGGTCTATCGCTTCAAGGATACTTGGCGTACCTTACAAGAGAAGGGGATGACAGTGGATCACTCCTGGCATGTCTCTGCACTGCGCTATGTGGAGGTCTATCGCAATGCGCTCAGTTTTCATGAAAGTGGTAAATAAGGAATACTATGGGCAGGAGAGGTAGCACTACCTCTCCTCTTTGCGAAAGGCCCCGTCTTTCTCTGGCAAAACGCAAGCATTCATTAGTCTCTATACCAGAGCAATCTCTTTAGGACTCTCAGCCTCATAAATTGACAGCGTTTGTATACTATTAGTAGGAGACCATAGTTTGATGCCCAGCATCGTCAGCAATGAGGTCTAGCGCTAAATATAGTTCCTAACACGAGAGAAAGTTTGTGCGACAGAAGCAAGAAACGCTAAATACGAAATTTCGTCAATACGAGATATCGTCTGCTTATCCTTCAGCAGCATTCTGGCAAGCTATCGAAGCAGTCACGCTGCCGCTGGAAGTGTTAGTGCATTGTTTGCGTATGGTGCACGCTCTGGGCGATACGGCGGGACGTGATCGTATTCTCTCGGTGATCATTCGTCGCCTGCAAGCGATGAATGAATACTGGGCTTATACTGTGCTGGGACAGGTACCGGTCTCTGCCGATGAGCGTTTCTCGCTGGTTTGCGATTTATGCGCTGATCTCTATGAAAAACTGATCCTTGCTCTACTCGATCCACAGCGCATTTTTTGGGAAGAGAACTTCATGCATTGCCTCTACTTCGAGCGCAAGCATGTTTATCGCGCGTTACTCCAGCGTGAAGGGTTCTGGTATGATAAAAGTGTGAAACAGGGAGAGCGCATACCACGCGCTCTAGTAGCCAGTCTTGACTGCATATTGCGCAACCATCATCAACGCTCTGATGCGCTGGAAGTTGAAGACGACCGCGCACAAATGATGTTGCAGCAAGTTGAGTATAGTGACCTCGTAGAGTGTGTGTTACGCTTGCCTGAGAAGTGCAAGACGGTGGTGCTTTTGCTCTTCTGGGAAGGACGATCCGAAAAGGATGCGGCCTGGATATTAGGCGTTTCTGATCGTACTGTGCGTAACCGGCTGCACAAGGCGCTACAATTGCTGTACGCTCGTTTAAGTGGACAAAAGGAGCGGGCTTGTGGATAGAGAGCAAGAGGAGGAAATCTTACGTATCACTGAGCAGTATGTCGCTGATGTACAAGCTGGTAAAGAGCCTGATATCAGAGACTATACCCGGCGCTACCCCCAATATGCCGATGCGCTGCTAGACTTTGTGCTCTACTATCACAGCATCGAGGCCCAGCTTCCTGATGAGACTAACCTGGCTCCTCTCTCTGAAGTCTCTGCCATTGCCTTAGAGAGAGCTTACGAACGTACGTTTCACACACGTTCTCTAGCGAGTAGTCCCCACAAGTTGACGAGCTTATTGCGAATGAGCAAACCGCCTCTGCAACCTTCTGCATTGGCTGCACTGCTCGATGTGAGTGTTGATATTGTGATGTTGTTGGAACAACGTCGTCTCAATGCCAGCTCGCTTCCAGACGAGCTATATCAGCGCCTGGTGCAAACGTTGCAATTACCTGTGGAGGATATACGTGCATATCTTAGCCCACCCCGGCAGACGTATCCTCTCAGCCAAAAAGAGCAACAGCATGCGCGAGTGGCTGACGCTAAAGGCCAATATGTTGCTCCTTCAGATGAAAGCAGTGTGGTACTACCGCAACTGAATTTTCGTCGGGTCGTAGAGGAAAGCAAATTTCTTTCTGAGCAGCAAAGAAAGAGTTGGCTAGCTATCCTGGAGCGCGAAGGGCTATAATTGTACGAGGGAGCGTACAAGTCCTCAATCAACACGCTGGCAGGAGTTCTTTGCTAAAAGATGATACAGACGGTTGCTTATCTCGATTGTCACTCAGGTATCGATGAAGCTATGCTACTAGGTGCTTTACTAGATGCAGGTTTTCCCTTTGATGCATTGCAAAGCGCTTTAGACAACGTGCCACTCAAGCACTACCAGATAGCCGTTGAGCGGTCCTTTGATAAGGGTGTTCGTGGCACGCGTGTTAGAGTGACGCTCTCCGATGAAAAGCAATACCTCCCTCATCTCTCTGCCATTACTGATCTGTTGCAAGCAACTGCACTCTCTGATTGGGTACGTTCAACAGTCACTGCAATCTTTCAGCGCGTATTTGAGGCTAAAGCAGCATTTCAGGAAATACAGACATCCGCTCTGCATCTTGATGAAGCAGGAGCAATTGCTGCTTTTATTACCGTTATTGGTGCTGTAGTTGGCATTGAGTTTCTAGGTATCACGCAGTGCTATGCCTCTGCTCTGCCTCTCACGAGCGGCCACGTTCATACCTCTCATGGTGTACTGCCTGTCCCAACGCCGACGACGCTGGAGCTATTGCGTCGTGTGCAAGCTCCGTGGCACTCCTGTGCGGTTGAGGGCGAGTTGATCACCTCTATAGGAGCTGCCATACTAGCTACGCTTGCTCGTTTTGAGATGCCCCCTATGACTATTGAGCAGGTAGGCTATGGCTTAGGACAGAGAGTATTACCCTGGCCGCATTGTTTACGGCTCTGTCTGGGACGGGTTTCCAGCGCGCCTACTGTCGATGGCATGGAGACGGATTGGGTTACGGTGCTTGAGACGCATATCGATAATATGAGCGGTGAGCTGTTAGGCGGGCTGATGGAGCGGCTTTTTGCCGTGGGAGCGCTTGATGTGAGCTACGCACCGTTACAAATGAAGAAGAATCGTCCTGCGACGCGGCTCACGGTTATCTGTCACCCACCAGATGAGGAGAGGCTAGCTCTGCTTTTGCTCCGTGAGACAAGTACGCTGGGGGTTCGTATACAGCACATGCAGCGTCGTAAGGCTGCACGTGCCCAAGAAGAAATAATGACGCCTTTCGGGCCAATGCTAGTAAAAGTGAAGAAGCTGGCAGGCAAGATTGTCAGTGTGAACCCTGAATACGACGCGTGCCAACGGGTTGCCAAAGAACACGGCATACCTCTTATCGAGGTCTACGAAGTTGTACGCCGGGCAACACAAGCTGAGCAAGGAAACAATACCATCATCACTTAAGAAAATGGAGGTCAGCAATGATTTGTATCCGCTGCGGGGCAACTCAGCCCGACAATGCCCACTTCTGTCCAAACTGCGGTGCACAGCTATCCAGTGAAGCTATCTCAAAGCAACAAGCAGAGAAATCTATGCAAGCTAGCACTAATGAGGCTGTCTTGCACCAGCCAGTTGAGACGCCCCTTGAGGCTACGACGCCCAGGCAACGGTCCATTACGCTAGAGCCAATGCTTCGGCAACAGCCAACCAATTCAGATGCAGTGGTACCACCTTTAAGTGTGAGTCAGCATTGGGAAAAGTTTGGTCCTGGCAGTGGTGTTCTCGCCCCACAATCCTCGCCTTATCCAGCAGAACCACCTCACATGCCAGGCGAACAACTCTATCCGCCTCTTGTGAGCAAGGGACCGATCACTCCCCTTCCTCAGATACCCGACGCGCCACCATATCCGCCCATCGCGAACATGGGACCGATCACTCCTCTCCCTCCGACCTTCGTAGCACCACCATATTCGCCCATCGCGAACATGGGACCGATCACTCCCCTACCCCCGACACCCGGTGCACCACCACGATTTACCCCTACCGGGAACATGGGACCGTTTCCTCAGACCTTCAGTGCACAACTCTATCCACCTACTGGAAATACGGGACAGATCGCTCTTCCTCCTAAGCGCCCATCTTGGTTGAACACATTTGAACAGCGCTTCGCAGTCCTCACTCAACCGCTACCACTGTTGGTCACACTTTGCACAACCGCGCTCGTCGTCATCATCCTCATTGGGCTACAATTAACTGGCAGTGATTGGGCTGCGGGCGCATTTCATGCTGCTAGCGCGGCAAGCATCATCGGCTTACTGGTCGCGCTATGGGCTGGTGCGCGAGCGCTTGCTGGTTTGCGGCAGATAAAAAAATATATTGGCCCCGCGCTTGCTGTACTCATTCTTCTCACCTTAGGCGGTATAGGTTTCAGCCAGCAATCAAGCATTCATACTATGCAAGGACGCAATTGGGAAGGTCAGCAACAATGGGACTTTGCGATTACAGAGTTTCAACTGGCGGGCGAAGGTACACCTACCTCCGATCAGATCTCCCGTGTTTACAATGAGTGGGGTGAACAGCTCAGTTCCGCACAGCGCTATGTGGAGGCACTCGCCAAGTTCGACATCGTACTCGACAACTATAATCATGCAACAACTCAAGTTGCTCGTGCTCAAGCCAACGAGATCAAAGCCTCCCTTGCTTTAGCTCAGCAGACTTTGCAGCAACACGACTATAGCACTGCGACAAAACGCCTGGACGCCCTCTTACGACTGAGCTACTGCGATAATAACTGCCAGTCACAAGCGAATGCCCTGGATGCCACTGCTTACTACAGCCAAGCCGAAACCCAACTTTCTGCCTCGCAGTACGATGATGCCGCGACATCCTTCCAGGCGCTCCTCACGCGTTTTCCCAATGCGCCGGAAGCAAGCAAAGTACACCCAGACTTCGCCAGGGCACTGCTCGGACGCGGACAGCTGCAACGAACAACGTCATGTTCAAGCGCTATCCCCACCTATCAACAACTCTCTACGCAGTTTGCTGATACACCAGAAGGGCAAACTGCTACGAAGGCACTGAAGGAACCACAGAAAGTCACAGGTCACTTTACGAGTACCATCCCAAATAATCCCGCACTTACGTCCTTTGCCGCCTTAATGCAAGGCTTGCGTCAAAACATCACTTCCAACGAGTTGGGCACCTTATTAGCGAAATCGCCTCAGACGAACATTGCCAGCAACGGCAATTTTGCTTTCGATCCGCAACCACAAGGATCGTACCAGTTGGCATGGGGGTCAATTAATAACAGGACGGGCAGTGGCAGATTGAGCTGGAACGTTGCGCGCTATGTTGCGACTGTTGGCCCTTTGTGCGCATATGATTTTGGTGATATTGGGGAGGCTATTCCTGTTCCTTAGCGTGGTGGGCGTGCTGTTTTTACATTGAGAAGAGGAGTAACATATCGCGTAGACGCGCAATAAATTGCGCGTCTACGGGTGACTTTTAAGGCGTATAGCGCAATAAATTGCGCTTCTACGAGAGCTATGATTTCTTTTCCGCTTCTTCTGGTGCAGTCCCCAGCAGCTTATGGAACCCCACTTCAACCTCTTCAGCAGAGATCTTCAGTATAGAGGCAACTTGAAGAATGAGCTTGCTCTCGTTTGTCTCTTGCCATATGCGAGCCAGACCGTTCAAAACCATCATAACGTGGTATCTATCATCATACTCTACAAATATCTCCAATGCCTTGTAGAAGGCGGTTTGGGCTTGTTCCCACTGGTGTTGCTCCTCTGCTAGTAGACCCAGCTGACCATAAGTGTTTGCCTGGGAGTAGCGGTCATTATATTCAATCTTGATCTGCAACGCCTGCTGATAGTACTGCTCCGCCTCAGCATAGCATTTGAGTCGCATCTGCCAGCGAGCGATATCATCGAAAATCTTGACTAGTTGCTCATTGATTTGATCCTTGGTCTGCTCTGTTTTTGAGGTGCTCAGATGCACTTGAATCTCTTGTGCCACCTCCAGTCCTCGCCGGGGATCTTGCATCAGATCAAAGTAGTCAGAGAGTACATCATAAGGGCCAAGGATCGAGGCTTGAGTCTGAAGCGCAAGGTTGACAGCAAAGCGGAGATTCTCATATTCATACTGCGTCAGCAGAAGGCCCAGTTGCTTTTGCTTTGGTTCTTTTGAATTAAGGAGACGGTACAACTCACCGCTGAACTCTCTGTACAACCCCAGAAACGCCGTTTCTATGGCTTGGCGCAATGCTGCTTGCTCAGGTATATTCAACCGTGTGCGCAGAAAGTAAGGGAAGATGGGTTGCAAGCGGAGAAACTGCGGGAAATCGGGATCGGGTGAGAGCAAGCCCCAATTGTTTGCTTCCTTCAGCACATCCTGCCAAAGGTCAAACGGCAGATGTGCTAATGCTGCTTGCTCTTTCAAGAGTGCAGAATATGTGTCAAAAATGTTGAGGAACAGGACTGATGTGAATGGAGCAAGGCAGGTAAGCAGGGATTGAGCTTCTTTCGAGAGATTGCCGTGGGAGTAATCGATGCAGCGCAGAATGTTCTCGGTCTTCTTCTGACTATCTTCGGTGTTGAGTTGCACATCTCCTGCTTGGAGAGCTGATAACACCTCGGCTGGAGTCTGTCGGGCCAGATTGGCAAGTACCACTTCTAAGGCCAGAGGGAAGCCATTTAACAGGGCTAGTAATGTGGGGAACTGCTTATCCTCCCGATACCTGGTTGCATTATGTCGCTCTAAGATGCGCTCGGCTAAGGCTGAGGCGGCTTCGGCATCTAGCCCTGGCAAATCGTAGGCATTGTCCACAAAGGTCTCTGCCGCTAGCCATGCTTCACCGCCGCGCGAACCCAGCAAAACCAGGGTCTGACCACCTGCCAGATCTTTGAGCAAGCGATGCAGTGCCTCCTGTTCCTTCTTGGAGAGCGTGTGTCGCACGGAGAGCTGTGCACCGGTGATTGATTCCAGATTGTCCAGAATCAATACATGCCGTTTCGCACGCAAACGCTGAGCAAGCAATGATTGCTGAGCCTCTAGCGAGAGTGGCTGAAATATTTGTAGATACTCCACTTTACTCATCAGACGCTCCGCAATACTCTTCAGGATCTGTTGCCGTGTCCAGGCGCGCTCATCGTAGCCGAAATAGAAGACCTCCTCGACAAATTGTGTGCTCTGCCACCATGCACCGAGATGATGTAATAGCGTCGTCTTGCCTGCTCCCCCCATGCCTCGCATGAGCAGAATGTTGCGCTTCGTGAGTAGACGCTTCTCGATTTGCAGAATATCCGGGTCTCGTCCCACAAAGCCATAGCTGGGTTGTGATGGTGTGTAGCAACTGGCATTGTGTTCGTGCAAGCGTTTCGATTCCTCTGGGGTCAAGGGACGTGTATTCTTGCGCACCATGGTGGCTTGCAAGGATAACGGCATGGGTAGATGTGGACGTGTAATGGACTGAACATAGATTACCACATCAACCAGAAAATGCAAGAGGGGAGGAAGGGTACGGTGTTTACTGTTAGTCATCTCGTTTTACTTTACGAGATTGTAAATATTGCTTAAAGTCGGCAAGGCTTATTCTATAGATTTTTCTTCCTTCACTCCCAATATTCGTAGCTGCTAGCTCACCATCCTGTATTAACTTGTATACTCGTTTTGGATTAACCTTTAGCCGTCTGGCTACATCTTCAACGGTGAGCAACTCTTCCTCGTCAGTCACAGTGATATCTCCTTGTCTTTGTAATGTTCATGGCAGGATTATACTCCTGTTGTTTCTTTAGGTCAATGTATAGAAGATGAGGCTTGTAAAATCCGTTAAATGGGTGTATACTACTGCTAATTCTAGCTTATGGGATGATAAGCTAGCTTACAAGGTTATTTGCAAAAATAGCTCTCTAGCATAAGAAAGATCAACTGGGATGTCAGAGGAATGTTACTAGCACAAATATTGCTACTAGATCATTGAAGGAGTATCGTCGGTAGAGATCTTTGTTTGAGAGGCACCATAGGGGATATCTGCAAAGAGTAGCTTCTATCTGTGGGTACTAGAATATCAGAAAGAATGGTATTACAGACATAGAGACCGCTAAACGCCAGTGGGCAGAAACACACAAGACTGATAGTTGGGAAGAAGTAATACCTTCAGAAGAATGAAAAAAGCCGGTGAGGAGATTTGAACTCCTGGCCGCGCGTTTACGAAACGCGTGCTCTACCCCTGAGCTACACCGGCTTGCCTGGGTATTCTCACTACCCTCAGCACCGGAATTATAAAGCTTTTCGCCATCCCTTGTCAAGTAGTTTTTGCGGGGATTGGTGCACGTCATTTTTTTGCATTGAGGGGAGTCGTACCATATCCTATGATCATGCAATTTACTACAGCAAGTGCATATCCGCATAAGAATTCCCAATAAATTGCATGTTTAGAGCCTTTTTGGAGCAATGCGCTACAAATTGCGCAAATACAATTTTTGCATGCATGGCTTGCCCGCAAACAATTAATAACACGGCCTCACCCTCTCATAATCCTAGAACTGTACCAAAATTGAAGTGAATGCTAAGTAGACAACTACTTAGCATTGCAATATAATAACTGTATTGATCTCCACCTCTGTCAGAGAAAGCGGGATCTCATGCACCCAAAACCATCGACATTTCCAGTGCGTTGTGAAAAACAAACGTATGGTAGGGGACAAGGGATACACGAGAGATGTCGAGAGGAAAATGGTAGCCTTCGGTAAAGGGAAGTATATATGAGCAATAACGATTGGTGGACACAACGGCTACGTCGCCGCGAGGTTCTGGTTGGGGCTACAGCAATTGCCAGCGGAGCAGTTCTCGTCTCATGCAACGACGCCAGTCCACAACCCACAACCACTCAGAAGGCGAGGCGCCACACCATCGCACTAGTGATGGGCATACAGAACGACTCTTTCTATATTACTATGCAGAAGGGAGCGCAAGCGCGGGCCGCCGAACTGGGCGTCACGTTCATTGCCGATGCTCCAGTGAAATTCGACCCAGCGTTACAAACTCCCATTGTGGAAAAAATGGTTGCGCAACACGTCGATGCCATCCTAATCGCTGCTTGCGATAAAGAAGTGATGATTGAGCCACTGAAGCATGCATATGATGCTGGTATTAAGATTATTTCTCTCGACACGTCGATTGGTGACGGCGATTACGTTCATGGCCCGGTTAGTTTTCCCCTCTCCTACATTGGCTCTAATAATTTTGAGGGCGGAAAAATCGCGGGCAACGCCCTAATTAAGGCCATCGGCGGCAAGGGCAAGATCTATATTCAGAATGTGAAGCCTAGCATTAGCGCAGTGATGCTGCGCGAACAGGGTTTTCGTAGCGCCATTGAGGCAACTAAGGGAGCCGTCACTGTAGTAGCAGTGGACTACAACAACAGTAATTCTGACACCGCCACAGAGCAAACGGCAAGCATATTACAACATGTGAATGATCTTTCGGCAATCTTCGGCTGCAATATGCCTAGCGCGCAAGGAGCTGCCCGTGCCGTCAAGGATGCAAAGAAGGAGGGCACGATCAAAGTCGCGGCCATCGATGCACCCGACAACGCTATTATGGATCTCAGGAATGGGGTTATCAATATGGCCATTGCACAGAAGCCAGCCGAGATGGGCAGGATCGGCGTAGAGTATGCCATCAAAGCCCTCTCAGGTGAAACTAGCAATTTGGATAAAAGAGTCGTTACAGGTTTTGTGATCATTGACAAGAATAATATTGATACACCACAAGCTCAGGATGCGATCTACAGAAGCAAATAAGTGATGCCTCATGTTAGATAAGGTAAATACACAATATTATTGGCAACATCTCTCTCTAGCGGCACGCATCTCTGCGCTGTTAGTGCTGGCAGCGATCCTTCCGCTAGTGGTTGCCGTTGGTGTGAGTGAGCTTCTGTTGCGCCCAGCCTTAATCAATCAGGTCAGTAAGGGTATGGAGACGGATGCTCAGACACGAACACAGTTGATAGATGCTTATATGGCTGAGCGCTTGCTAGAGACTGAGACGATCAGCCGCCTGCCGCCGATTCAGCAGTTTCTCGCTCATGCTCCTCCCAGTACTGCGGAGGAGCAGGCCGCACGCGAAAGCCTGACAACAGGGCACGTTCAAGGCAGTCATTATGAAAATTGGTCGCTTTTCGATCTGCAAGGCAATCTGCGGCTGTACTATCCTACAGCCCCTCAGCTTCATGGAGCGCATTATATCCAGCCTGCTGCCTTACCGCAATTGCAAATCCAAAGGAGGACGCTGGTTTCAGATGTCTTCTACAATCCCATTACTAATGATGCCTATATCGATCTCTATGCTCCTGTGGCCACGCCATCCTATAAGGTGGTGGGCATTTTGCGTACCACGTTTGATCTCAACTACATCTGGCAGATCGTAGATGGAGATGCCAATGCCAATGGACCAGGCAGTTATGCCTTTATTCTGGACCAAAATGGAGTGTGCATTGCTGCAACGAATTTTTATACTGATCCTGCAAGCATGACGCTCCCCACTCAGGTCTTCACGGCCATAGCTCCACTGCAACCCCAGTTCCAACACCGCATCCGTGACGAGGGCCTCTATGGGATATCAGGTACACAAATGCTACCTGTACATAGTGATCCAAATCTCGTAGCGCAATGGCCGCCGAAAAAACTGCCATTAACCTTTGAGTTAACCCCAGTGGGTCAGCAAGAGACGTTCCAGGTTGCCAGTTGGAAGACCTATAGGGTTCCTTGGACATACTATGTATTAAGTCCTCTGAAGACCGTGACAGCTGTGGCAGATCAACAATTGCAGATCATCACTTCGTGTGCCGCACTGGTGCTCGTTTTAGCGATTACCTTCGGGGTTGTGGTCGGCAGGCGTTTTGCACAGCCCATAGCACGCTCTATCGAGGAGCAACGTCTTGCATACCAACATCAACAGCGCTTAAATCAGCTCAAAGACCAGTTTCTGATCAATGTGAGCCACGAGTTACGCACGCCACTGACGGAGGTCTATGGATATCTGCATCTGCTCTCAGAGAATCAGAACCGGTTGGATAGCACACTACAAACAACCTTTCTTAGACACGCCATGAATGGCTGTGAAGACCTCAAGTTGCTCGTCAGTAACGTGCTGGATACAGTGGACCTTGATAGTCAAATGAAGCAGCCATGCAACATGCAAAACGTGTCAGTATTGCAAATGGTGAAAGGAGTGATTGAGCAGTTTGAACCACGTACCGTGCAAAACTATCAGGTGCAAGTTCAGATAGATGAGACATTCACTGTGCAAGCCGATGCACAGCTTATGCGACAAGTGTTGCGTAATTTGCTCTCAAATGCCTTCAAATATACTCCGCAGCAAACAGCTATCGTAGTGAGTGCACAGGCAGGCGAGGACGTGCCCTCAGCAAATGCTGCTGCTTCGCAGGTCGCCATCTGCGTAAGGGATCATGGTCCGGGAATTGCACCCGACGATATCCCCTTACTTTTTGGAAAGTTTGTGCGTCTCAAGCAGCACCTTTCCGGTAGTGTACGCGGCACAGGACTGGGACTCTACATTAGTAAACGCCTTGTTGAAACGATGGGTGGCCGCATCTGGGTCGAGAGCACGGGCATACCAGGAGAGGGCAGCAGTTTCTACTTTACACTTCCTGTAGCAGCAAATAATGGCCATACTGACCAGGAGTGATCTCATCGGTTGATTGCTTCGTATCTCTAGTGCAGAAACACGAGAGGTGGTAGGGATTGGGGGTGGCATTTGGCGAAGCCACCCTGGCGGGGTTTGGGGTGTCCCCAAGTTTTCCCATTCCGCAAAAGGTTTTGGGATTATGCACTAGCGTAGAATGTTGACTGAGAAACGGAGCAAGAAGATCTTGAATAGCATCGACCTCTTTCTGATACAATATGGCCTCATCGCACTTTTCCTGGTTTTGTTCGCTAAAACCGCCGGTGCGCCCATACCGATTCCTACTGACATTATCATCTTAGCAGCGGCAGCGCGTATTGCCACGGGGGGATATGTATTATGGCAAGTCTTTCTCATCACCCTGCTTGCACTCGTGCTGGGTGCTCTGGTCCAATTTTTGCTTGCGCGCGGCCCAGGACGGGGTCTGCTCTACCGCTTCGGGCGCTACCTGGGACTGACCTCTGCTCGTCTGGATGCCGCTTCGCAACGTGTGAAACAAGGGGGAGTTTTGGGGCTATCAATCGCTATGCTTATTCCCGGTGTGCGTGGTGTAGCGGTAGCTGCATGCGGCTTGGCTGATATTCCTGTGATCAGATTCCTGACTGGCGTAGTGATTGGCAGTACTTTATTCCTATCCGTGCATCTTCTTCTTGGTTATCTTGGTGGCACTTTTTTTGCAGCCATCGGGCGCATTTTGCCACTGACGAGTGTGGTGCCAATTGTATTATTGCTCTTAGTCATCACCTATATATTGTGGATCATAGCATACCGGCGCAACAAAGCAGCTCGTCAGGAGCGAGGAGCCGCCTCATTAGAGCTGTGGCATGAGGGTATCTGCCCCGCCTGTCTTGCTCTATACAGCCTCCAGCGACTAAGTACAGGCGGCGTTGAAGCAAAGGTGTAGTCAGCGGACATAAAGAGACTGCATGGCTAATCTCGACAAGGCTAGCCTGATATGATAATATGTGTGGCGATATTCTAATTTTGTCTAGTTGGGAGACCCATATGCCTGCCCTTTTGTTGGCAACGACGAATCGCCATAAGTTGGAAGAATTTCATGCTATCTTCACTGGCCTACCATGGCAACTCCTTTCACTTCACGATATCCAGCTAGACATCGATGTTGAAGAGACGGGGACAACCTTTCGTGAAAATGCTGAGTTAAAGGCTCTCGCTTATGCACGTGCCTGCGGGCTACTCGCGCTAGCTGACGACTCCGGCTTAGAAATAGACGCACTGGGTGGTGCTCCGGGAGTCTATTCTGCACGCTTTGGTGGTGGAGATATGTCGTATGAAGAGCGGTTTGCTATCATCTTTGAGCGGCTACGTACCGTTCCAATGGAGGAACGTACTGCGCGCTTCCGCTGTGTTATTGCATTGGCAGAGCCTTCTGGATATTTACAGAGTGTCGATGGTGTCATTGAGGGCATGATTACTAATCCCCCTCGTGGTAGGAACGGTTTTGGTTATGATCCCATTTTCCTCGTCCCCGCACTAGGCAAAACCACGGCAGAGTTGGCACCAGCAGAGAAAAACCGCATCAGTCACCGTGGACGTGCAGCACAACAAGCACGAACGCTGCTTGAACATTGGCCTTGTACATTTCCCACCTCACGTGAATCGAGGGGTGTCTAAACGATATCGTGTCGGATTCAGCGAGAGATTATGAGGAACAGATAAGATATGGCGAAAAAATCTGCCATTCGTGTAGCCCTTGACTTGGAGACGACGGGGTTGCATGCGGAACAAGATGCTATTCTAGAAGTGGCAGCCATCAAGTTCCTGGGTAACGAGATCATTGATACGTTCGAGACATTTGTTTCCCCTGGTCGTTCCATCCCCTATCGTGTCCAACGTTTAACGGGAATTAAGCCAGAACAATTAGTAGGAGCACCCCTCTTCGATACTATTGCAAAGAAACTGCAAAGTTTTCTTGGGGATTATCCGATTGTAGGGCATAGTATTCCTTTTGACGCTGGTTTCCTCCGCCGCTGGGGTGTCGCACGAACAAATCCTCTGATCGATACATTTGAGCTAGCAACAGTCCTATTGCCTTCGCTTACCAGCTATAACCTCGGACAGGTGGCGGAAGCATTAGGCATTCCTGTACCAGTCGATAGGCATCGAGCGATGGTCGATACCGTGCTGGCCATGAAAGTGTTTCTCTCGTTGCATGAACGCTTACAGTCCGTTGATCTTGCCCTCCTCAAAGATCTGGCAAATCTCGATGCACCTCGTTCGTGGCCGCTACTGCTCTTTTTTCGACAGGAACTGCGTGAGCGGCAGGACCGTGATGGTCTCTATGGCGGGCTAGGACGCGGCAGTTTAGGAGACCGCTTCGCTGCACAGCTAGGCATGGACCCCCGGATCTTATCTTTCGCTCTGGCACAGCAAGATGCAGTTGCGCAAGACACGAAATCGGTGCTACCAACCGATGCTGCATCCCTTTCTGCTGATACTCAGCCATCGACAGACGAAGCAGAAGCTCAATCCGCCCCCACAGAGCCTAGCGCACAAGCAATGTTGAGCGAACGTACACTCCCCAAAGAATATCAAACGGTGCGACCTGCCGTACTTGAAGCTCTGGAAGGACGGCTGCCGTTGCTACTAGAAGTGACAGTCGGGGGTGGCGATTATACTACTGTATTACTAGCAGCATTGGAATGGCTAGCAGGATCTACAACGGAAGACGAAGACCAGCCCAAGCGTCTGCTGATTGCTTGTGCAAATCAGCAGCAGGCGCGTCGTCTGATCGAAGTCGTACTGCCCCGTTTACAAGCTCTCCTTAAAAACCAGTTCTCCACTGCTTATCTAGCAGAGCGCGGTGGGTATCTCTGTACACATCGCTGGTTTGGTGCCGCATTACGACGTACCAGTGGCGAATTAACCGCTGAGCAAGCACGTGGGCTGGCAAAGCTTGGACTATGGGCGCAACAGACGCTGACTGGCGAACGCAGCGAGTTGACGTTACTGCCACAGGAGATTGCAGCATGGGAGCGTATCTCTTCTGGTATTGAACGCATTGTTCCGGTGGATGGAGACTCAGGGTCGATTTACCAGCATTGTACGTATCGCAAGAAGGGTTTTTGCTTTGTGAGCCGTGCGGAGGAACGTGTAAAAGCTGCACGTATCGTAGTGACCACGCATGCTGGACTGTTTGACGATCTTTCTTACTCCCATTCTCTCCTTGCAGGCATTGACCAACGGCTCATCTTAGACGCTGACGTGTTTGAGGAGGAGAATGCCCGCTGGCGCAATAACGAACTGGACCAGACACGCCTCTTCCGTATGCTTAACACTATTGGGATAGAGCTACCTGACGGGCGTTACCAGGGTTTGTTGGCTCTGGCAGCTCCGTCCCTGCGTGAGAATGGACCTGGTGGCCTCTCGACGACACCCACAATAGCGAAGTCCGAGCTAGATACACGCATGCTGCATTGGTTTCAAGCCTTGCGACAAGCTCACAGTGCCGTAGAGAAACTCTTTCAATCTTTTGGACTGCTATTGGAAGAGTTTATACAACAAGGACCGGGTGCTGGACGCGATAAAGGAAAAGGCGAGGCATCTAACCGTTTTCACGGCTCTCGTCCTCACGAACGCACTGATCACTCCTTGCGTCTGACGGGACAAATTCGTCATCTTGGAGCATGGATGGAGACCGAGCGTGCCTGGCAACAGGCAGTACAACGGTTACAGACGGTTATTGACCTTGCCCACGAAGCCGAGAACGTCTTAGCAACTGCCCAACGTACGCGCCATCGCCGCGATATCGGTAATGGAGAAGAGAGCGCAGTTGCATCTGAACTTGCCGCAGTGGCACAACAATTGGTAGAACAAAAACAGTTGGGGCAACAAGCTTTATCACTAGGAGAGAACGATCACGTCTATTGGTTGCGTATACCTGCTACACAACAATCTTTTGCGCATCAGTCCAGTTTGCAGCGCCCTACAGACCCTGCTCACAACACCGCTCAACCGGCAGAAAGTCCGCCTATCTTATATGCCCAACTCGTCCAGACCGCAACGTTCCTAAAGAAATCGTTATTATCAGACAATAATAAGTGTACCATCTTTGCGGGCACAGCTCTTTCAGTCGATAATTCATTCTCCTTCATTCGTGGACGTTTGGGATTGGATAGCGACACCTGTTCAGCACTTTCAGTAGTGACAGAGCATCATGAGCAGACGTTGTTGTACATACCAGAAGACGTTCCCGAACCGAATTCCCCTCAATACCAGCGTCACTTAGACGAAGCTCTGCTTCAGCTTGCCACGACTCTGGAAGGACAATTGGTAGCGCTCTTTACCTCTCATGCAGCCTTACGCAGCTCCTACGCGACCATCAAACCATTTCTAGAGAGCCGTGGTATTCTGGTATTAGGACAAGGCATAGACGGTTCGCCACGCCAATTATGGCAGGTTTTTCAGCGACAAGAGCGCTTGGTATTGCTAGGCACCGGCGGGTTCTGGGAGGGAGCTGAAGAAGGAGATTGTTTTCCTGCCTGTGTTGTAATGACGCGCTTACCTATGCCGGTACTCCATGATCCTCCAATTGCAGCGCGTGCTGATCACTATTCAGACCAACTGCATCAGCTGACTGTACCTATCGCTGCATTGCGGGTACGTCGTACACTTAATAGATTGGTATGGAATACGGCCAAGCGCAATGCCATTGTGCTATTTGATCGCCGTGTCGTTTCCAAGGAGTATGGTTCCATGATTCTGCATAGCCTACCGCGTTGCTCGCAGCGTCAGGGAGCTGTCTCGCACATGCCTGAAACAGTGCTAGATTGGCTGACGGGCACCGATACCTGGGGATAACAGTAAATTGAAGAGACAACTTACCGTTAAAGAACTCTACTATTACCCGGTTAAATCCTGTAAAGGAATTTCGGCTCCAACCTTGGTGCTCGACCAAAGAGGAACCGAAAATGACCGGAAGTTTATGATTGTTGACGCTGATGGGATTTTTTTAACCCAGCGGGAACATCCCACCATGGCTCTGATAGCAACAAGAGTGTCAGCTGGTAGTCTAGTGTTGCAAGCTCCCGGTATGGAAGATTTCGTCTTACATCCTACAGAACGTGGTGACACGATGCCAGTGAAGATCTGGAAAGACTCCGTGCCTGCTATTGACCAGGGTAGCGCAGTCAGTGATTGGATCAGTCGTTTTCTTGGCATACACTGCCAGCTAGTGATGATGCCTTCCGCTCATCAAAGACAGGTTGACTTGCGGTATGTGGCGGCGGGAACCTATGTGAATTTTCAGGATGGGTATAACTTCCTGATTGCTGGCACAGCTTCTTTAGAAGCAGTAAACGATAGACTGCCTGAGCCAATAGACATGAGGCGTTTCCGGCCAAACATCGTTATCGAGACAGAGGAACCTTTTGTTGAAGATAGATGGAGGAAGATAAAAATTGGCGAGATAACTTTCACTATGGTGAAAGCGTGTGCCCGCTGTGCGATAACCGCCGTTGATCCAGACAAGGGGAAAATAAGCCGTAGTAAACCACTGGCGGTTCTCAAGCACGATCGTAAGGTTACTTCTTTACAGGATGACGGAACGAAAAAGGAGCTAATCATGTTTGGCCAGAACGCGACGCATGAGATACCAGCAGGGATGACTGGCATTATTCATCTTGGGGATATGGTTGACATTCTGGAGTTGGCGGACAAGCCAAATTTCATTGTCAGTTAAATCACAGGTCCAGATCAGCAGGTGAGCAAGACCTGAGAGGATCTGGGCTTGCCCGCTTAACCTCCGCGAAATGCAAGACGGGAGAGCGCTTCTCATACCCAACTGGTTGCGGTAGAAACTGTAGATGCATCTGCTTATGAGATGAGGGAACAAAATTCAACCATTGTGAAAAATATTATCGGGATAGGTCATAATGGATTTGACGAAGAAAATGCTCTATGTTACCATACTCGTTGCGGACTGTAGAAGACTGCTAAAGGAGAGATCTTTAAGATGAACTTATACGAGCAATTATTAGTAATACGGGATCGTCTTGAGGGTATAGGGGCACATGATGATAGCATGGATCTTGTAGAGAAGCTGTTAAAGAAGGCAGAGCTTGCGAAATTTGATCGGGCCGGTATCTCGCAGGTACAGGTGCTACGTCATATGCTGCGCATGCCAGAAGTACACGATAACTACAACATCTATAATGATCTACAAGAGCTGGTAAGCGAGCGTGATGAAACGGAAATTGCCGCCCGTGAAGACTCTGCACCGGCTGCTTATGTAGATACGGAACGTCATCCGAAGCCGAAGTCGTACTATAAAGCGCAGAAGGAAAAGGCAAAGAAGAAGGGCTAGCCTGGGTGTGAAGAGGCTGGCCCTTCGATTTGCTTTTGTTGTGCATTCGTTACATTGATCTAGAGTTGCAGTTTGATTGCTTGCCATTGATCTGCAAGGGTCTTTTGTGCTGCAATGTGCTGCAACTCATGATTATGTATGGCTGAGAAAAATCAGAAAAAAACTACTTGACTTTTCCCAGTGAAACGGCTATAATGCTATCTGTAAACGATCTTAATCTTATTGCGGGAGTAACTCAGTGGTAGAGTTCTTGCTTCCCAAGCAAGCTGTCGCGAGTTCGAGTCTCGTCTCCCGCTCCTCTTTCTTTTCCGTCACCCCTCAAACAGCCTCTTAAGCCGTTTGAGGGGTGGCTGATTCTGATACCCCTCCAAGACAAATTTCTTTTCCTGTGTCACGAGGCGTCCAACGAACACCTGTCTTCTTTTTTTGTAAACACCTGCCTCATACTCCACTTTCTGACAAAAGTGTTCACGTACTCGCATATAGAGTGTGACAACTTCGGCAAAGGCATTGTGACAGTGGCACTCCCCCAAATTAATGGGGTACAATGCTACTTGAAAATTCTTTGCAGTTGCTCTCTCTTTGCAACAGGAAAGAGATGCACAAGGTGAGCGAGTCGTGTGCAGACGCTACCCTCTGCCTTGTTCTTGCAGGACTCTCTACACCCTAATCTAAGGAGAAGACCCATGCATATACCCGATGGCTATCTTGGACCGATCTTTTCTCTTGGTACAGGTATTGCAACCGTCCCGGCTTGGGCCACGGCCTCCAAGAAGGTGCGCAAGGTCCTCAATCAGCGCACCGTGCCACTGCTGGCGATTTTTTCCGCCTTTTCCTTTACCATCATGATGTTTAATGTGCCCGTACCCGGTGGTACCACTGCCCATGGAGTCGGGGGAACACTGATTGCGATAGTGCTTGGCCCCTGGGCCGCCGCGCTCGCCGTGAGTACCGCCTTGATTATTCAGGCCGTCTTCTTTGGCGATGGGGGCATCCTGGCGATTTTCACCAATTGTTTGAATATGGGAATCATCTTGCCGTTTGTTGGCTACTACTCCTATAAGTTACTGGCTGGTAAATCCCCGATCCTATCCACCCGTCGCATCTGGGCGGCGGGTATTGGCTCCTACATTGGCATAACCGTCGCTGCGTTAGCGGTAG
>VBJK01000507.1 GCA_005879655.1 Chloroflexota bacterium
TCATACACCAGAGCAGGCACAAGGTACAGCCCATAGGCATCAACTTAAGGAAAGGATGAGTTAAAAAGCAAAAAAAGACCAGCCAAAAGGCTGAAAAGAGTGACAAAAGAAAGCTCATCTGGCATGCTAGAGATATAGCCATATCAAAGAGCCAGAGGAGACAGTTCATGACGAGTGTACCACAACTTGGGGAGATCATAAAGAAGGTGTTGCAAGAGGCAGCAGATCAAGCAGGGAAGACAACAGGATTTATCAAGCGTGTGCGAGAATTTACGGGAGCGAGCTTTGCCCAGACGATGATCCTGGGACAGATGCAACCGGGGGAAGTGAGCCTGAGCGATCTTTCTCAGTTTGCACGGCACATGAAGGTGAACGTGAGTCCTCAAGCGATCGATCAGCGCTTGAATGAAAAGACGGTATCCTTTTTTGAAGAAATCCTCAATGCCGCTTTCACACAGGTCGTAGCTGCTGATCCGGTAGCGATTCCCTTGCTGAAGCGCTTCAGCGAGGTCATAGTCGAAGACAGCTCCACATTCAGTTTGCCAGATATCCTCAAAGACCTCTGGGAAGGATGCGGAGGAAAGACGTTCGGGACCCTTTCAGCCTTCAAAGTTCATGTGCGGTGGGACCTGCTTAACGGGGCTTTGACCAATATCGCTCTAGGTCCGGGGAAGCTGCCGGATAACAAGTCCCCGTTCAAAATGAACCGACGCCAACGCCGGAGCGTGCGTATCGCCGATCTGGGCTATTTTGATACGCTGGTCTTCGAGCAGGAGCATGCAGCAGGAGAATACTGGATTTCACGGGTGAAAGTTGGCAATCTTCTCATCTTCGATGAGGAAGGGAATCGTCTGGATTTACCCACCTTTTTAGCTGAGCATGCGGTTGACCACAGTTATGAGTGCTTCGTCCAAGTGAGTGCCACCCGACGTTTGCGTGCACGACTCATCGCCTTTCCTGTGCCTGAAGATGTGGCCGTCAAGCGTCAAGCCGACAACGCACGTAAAGCGCAACGTCACAGCCGCAAGGTCAACCCGACCCTGCAAGAATTAGCTCATTGGACCCTGCTCATCACCAACATTCCGAGCGCCCTGTTGAGTGCACAGGAAGCTTTGATCCTTTTGAGAGCACGATGGCAAATCGAACTGCTTTACAAGCTTTGGAAGCAATACGCTCAAGCTGATACCTCACGCAGCGAGAAGCCTTACCATCTGCTCTGCGATATCTATGCTAAACTCATCGGCATGATCATTGTCCATTGGCTCATGATCGTTGGCTGTTGGCACATTCCTAATCGCAGTATGGTTAAGGCGGCTAAGGCGATCCGTCATCAAGTCAATCTCCTCGCTCGTGCCTTGAACGGGCGTGACGACCTCAATCAGGTTTTACAAGAGATTACCGAAGGTTTGGATCGTTGTTGCCAAAATAATCGTAACAAACACCCCAATACTTCTCAATTGTTGTCTGACCCCTCTTCCTCGTACAAGAGGTCTTCACCCGTTTCTTCGGAGACAGGGCGTTCTCAACCCGAGGTCGTGGGGGTCACTTGACTGAGAGTCCTTAAGTTGATGCGTATGGGCGTTTGAGCCACCAGCCCCGAATGAGGAGATCCCAGCACGTCTCTTCATCTCTTTCCCCTCACCTGGCATCTGTGGTCGTTTCCACGCGGAGAGTTCCTGTTGCACGAAAAAAGGCGTGGCGCTGAAATCAATGTGTGGGTTGAGCACCTCGGCATGCAACGAAGGGACCAGTTGCCCGTAGCGCATCTGTAAGAGCACTTTCGTCACTCCGGCTATCCCCGCAGCACTCTCGGCATGCCCAATGTTTGACTTCACCGAGCCGATGGCACAATACTGCTTGTCCTGCGTCCCCTGTTCAAAGGCTTGTGTCAGTCCAGCTATCTCGATGGGATCTCCCAGCACCGTCCCTGTGCCATGAGCTTCGATGTAACTGATCGTTCGGGGATCTATGTCCGCTTTCTTGAGCGCCCGTCCGATCACCTCGGCTTGTCCCGCCGGATTGGGGACGGTGTACCCATTGGTCTTGCCTCCATGATTGATCGCTGTCGCCTTGATCACCCCATAAATATGATCTCCATCGGCTTCTGCTTGCGCTAATGGTTTGAGCAAGACGGCTCCCACGCCCTCACCGGGCACATAGCCATCGGCTCCCACCCCAAAGCTTTCACAGCGGCCTTGGCCGGAGACACACTGGCTCTGTCCCATCAATGGATGGCGGTCAGTGAGGAGCAACACATCGTATCCACCGCTATACTGGGTCCGTGAAAATTGCAGGAATAGGAGACCCGATTGGCGATCGAGGAGGGATTGCCAAATATGGCGAGAGGCTGACCCTGTATCTGTGCCTGCGCTCCGAAGAGTTGGTACTCTTCATACATCACGCCCACGAAGACCCCCACGTTGCCGCTCGACCCCTTGCTCTGGGGCGTGCCAGTGCTCCCCGTTGCTCGATTGTCGCCCTTGGGCGAGCCTTCGGCTCTCGTATAGCCAGCATCCTCCAGGGTGGCAAAGGCACACTCTAAGAAGAGACGTTCCTGCGGGTCCATCAGTTCAGCTTCCCGAGAGGAGATGTTGAAGAAGAGGGGATCAAATTCATCGACCCCTTCCAGGAAACCACCCCATTTGCTGTACGTGGTGCCGGGCTTGTTTTTATCGGGATCGAAGTAGAGGCGATAATCCCAGCGTTCGGGGGGAATTTCGGTGATGCAATCTCGGCCTGCGTGCAAGTTTTCCCAAAACGTGTGCAGGTCTCGTGCTCCCGGATAGCGTCCCGCTACCCCGATGATGGCAATACAGCGGTTGTCAGAAAGGTTGAACGGAAGGCGGGGCAAGCCCGCTGCGAAGGCTCGGTCCGTCCCTTCAGAGGGTGGTTCAAGACTTCCGTCAACCGCTGTATCGTTCCCGCTTGTCGCTTTGTCTTGTCGGGCATGCTCGTCTACGACGGGCACATGTGCAGGGAAAGAGGTTGTCCCCTTCTGCAAGAGGGCCAGACGATGATGAGGATCGAAGTCCGGCTGCCAGGATGCCGTCTGGAAGGAAGTGGGTGAGGCGGCGATCCGCTCGCCGGTGACCTGTGATAGAGCCGTGACAGCCGCTTCCTCCATGCCTAACACCCTTCTGAGTTGCTCGGGATAGTGGTGCAGGAAATACATGCTCACGCTGTCGAGTGTCGAGTGTTCAAACAGGAACGTTTTGGACAAGGGACCAAAGCTCCCTTCCAGTACGTTG
>VBJK01000508.1 GCA_005879655.1 Chloroflexota bacterium
CTCTACGACAGTTATAACGATAGCAAGTATCGCCCCTGCCCGCTACTCAAAAAAATGGTGGACGCCGGACTTTATGGGCGCAAGTCAGGACAGGGCTTTTATACATACAGATGATTATATCAGGCAGCTTATCCATGTATAGCAAACAGAAGGAGCGCCAGTGCGTCTATTATTTGCTTTACAGCTATCATCTAAAAAATTGTCTATTGGGAGTAAGATATGCATAAAGTGTTTGATGGTACCAATGCCTCGCATGTGACACTCGTCGATATTTTGCGCTGGCGGGCACAGCACGCGCCACTGCGCGAAGCCTATACGTTCCTGCTCGATGGTGAGACAAAAAAGGCACAGATGACCTATGCTGAGCTGGATCAGCAGGCTCGTTGTATTGCTGCTCTTCTCCACAAGCATATTGCACCGGGAGAACGCGTCCTGCTCTTGTATCCATCGGGTCTAGCATATGTGGCAGCAATTTTTGGGTGTTTGTATGCGGGTGTCGTGGCAGTTCCGGCATATCCTCCGCGCTTGAATCAGGGCCTCACGCGTATCCAGGCTATCTTGCAAGATGCTCAGGCTACGGCTGCCCTTACCACGTCAACCATTCTCTCATCTCTGCGCCGCACGTTTGCCAGCGAGCTGCTCCTGCAAGATTTGCAGTGGATAACAACCGACGCGATGGACCCGCTGGCAGTCGCATCTTACCAGGAGTCTCCTGTTGATCCCCAAACATTGGCCCTCTTGCAATATACCTCTGGCTCAACAAGTTCACCCAAGGGTGTCATGTTGACACATGCGAACCTGATACAGAATGCCGCTCTTATTCAAGAAGGGATGTCACTCACAACCGAGACCCGTGCTCTATTCTGGTTGCCTCCTTATCACGATATGGGCTTGATGGGAGGTATCTTGCAAGGACTCTATACTGGTTACCCGGCTATTTTGATGGCCCCGGCAACCTTCTTGCAGCAGCCTCTGCGCTGGTTGCAAGCGATTTCTGCTTTCCGTGCAACTGTGAGCGGTGGACCCAATTTTGCTTATGATCTCTGTGTCAAGAAAGCCACTGCAAGCACACTCAAGGCTTTGAATTTGAGGAGCTGGACAGTCGCTTTTAATGGTGCCGAACCGGTTCGTGCTCAAACATTGCAGCGCTTTGCTGAGACGTTTGCTCCTTGCGGTTTTCGTCCTGAAATGTTTTACCCGTGCTATGGCCTGGCAGAAACGACGCTTTTTGTCTCAGGGGGACAGGCGTCAGAGAAACCTGCGATCAGAGCCTTTGCCAGAGAGATACTGGAAACTGGACATGCACGAGAGGTGATAGGCGACAGGGAGTCTGGTCAGCTCTTTGTGAGTTGTGGATCTGTACGGCAGGGACAGGAAATCGCGATTGTTGATCCGCAGACACGTACTCGGCTTTCTCCCGGTAGCATAGGAGAAATCTGGGTGAGGGGTCCGAACGTGGCATTGGGCTATTGGGGTAAGATCGAGCAGACCGTGAAAACGTTTCAAGCCTTTCTGCGTGACAGTGGGGAGGGACCTTTTTTACGCACTGGTGATCTTGGTTTTCTTGTCGAGAACGAGCTTTTTGTCACAGGTCGGCTCAAGGATCTCATCATCGTGTGGGGTCGTAATCTCTACCCGCAGGATATCGAGCAAGTCGTAGAAAAGAGTCACCCCCTGCTTCGCCCAGGTTGTTGTGCTGCGTTTGCTCTAGAAGGGCAAGATGCTGAGCAACTGGTTATTGTGCAGGAAGTTGTCCGTCATGCTGACGAAGTGAGTATACAAGAGGCCATACAGACCATCTGTCAAGCTGTTCTGTCAGCATTTGATGTAGAAGTAGCAGCGGTGGAACTGTTACGTGTAGGCACAATCCCTAAGACCACCAGTGGGAAGATCCAGAGGCAAGCCTGCCGAAGCCGCTTTCTCGCGGGGGAATTGAACACAGTCCACAGTTTTCGCCTCACTCAGCCGCGTCATCATCTCCTGGCTGTGCAAAAGGAGGAAGACACGACTTATAAAGCAGAGGCTAAATTGCTACAAGGCACAATCCCTACAGCTCCTGCTTTAGGACATCAGCCGTTCACACCTAAATTTCAAGACATTGTTGACTGGTTGGTCGTGCATATCGCCGAGGCTACTCATATAGCTGCACATATGATAGATATTAATGTATCTCTGCTCGAAGTTGGCCTGAGTTCGCTAGAGGCGATGGCTCTTTCTGAAGATTTGGAGCAATGGTTAGGGTGTGCTCTCTCACCTACCCTGATATTTGATTATCCCTCAATCGAGATGCTGGCTCGTTTTCTGGAAGGTGTCTGGGTAGGGATTCGACAGAGGCAGGGTCAGGGGCCAAGTTACCTTCCTCTTCCTTCACCTACGGACCAGTTTCTCCCACAACCCCTATCCCACAATCAAACCACGTCTGGATAGCGCAGCACTCAAACGAGCACTACAGGTGCTGGCTGCTCGTTATCCTGTTTTGACAGCAACGTATACGTTACAGCATGGAGAACCGATACAACAAAATCTGACAGGCAAGACGCTCCCTCTTGAAGAGGTCGATGCACCATATGAAAGCCTGGACAGTTTGAAGCTATTGCTGCAAGAGGAGGCTAATAAACCAATTGATCTCACAACAGGCCCTATTCTCCGTGTCAAGCTTTATCATTGCAGAAACGCTCAGCAAGGTAAGCGCGATGGCCACGATGTGCTTGGCTTCATCGTCCATCATATCGCAGTGGACTTCTCCGCATTAGAGCTTCTGGTGGAGGAACTGTTTCTATTCTACCATCTTCCTGCTTCTATGATCTCCGGTGGATGGCTGCGGGAACCGGGCTTCCAGCATGCTGATTATGTACGTTGGCAGCAGGCGATGCTTCACAGTAAGGCGGGTGAATGGCATTGGCAGTACTGGCAAAATACGCTCTCAGGCGACTTGCCCGTGCTTGATCTGCCCACTGATCGACCGCGACCACCGATGCAG
>VBJK01000489.1 GCA_005879655.1 Chloroflexota bacterium
TGGTTCACCAGACGCCAGTATACCGCCGCCGCGCTGGCTCGCAGGGCTTTGTCCACACAATAGCGGAACCCCACGCGCTCCACAAACGAGAGGCCATCTGGAAGCTCCAGGCGCACCTCGACGCGAGGAATACCTTCCTGTGCTGCCTGGTACGAGGAAGCTGCGCGACGCGTGGCATACTCGTAGACGTTGGCTCCATCGGCCTTCACCCCACAGCGTGCCAGCAGACAGATCACCTGGCCCATAACCTGTTTGAGAGCCTCGACATGCTCTGGTAGGGTGCTCTGGGAATAGGCCGGTGGCTCAAGCGTTGCCTCCTCCTCGCGCTTGCCCCAACGGTGCAGGATAGGCGCATGGCCGTCAGCCCCGAAGAGTCCGCCCAGGAACTCGCGCACCACTGTGCGAGGGCAGTTTTCATCCAACACGAATGCCGGAAGCATAGGAACCTGCTGAATACGCCGCCCGGTGCGCACGCCTGCCAATGTAGTGATAGCGTCCGTGAGCGGCTTCGGCAACACAATGGTCCACTTCCTCTCATCGTAGCGCGTTGCCGCAGGACGCGAGCCAGTAAGCAGCTCAATATCGTCGAGAACCGCCTCGCGGTCCATAGTCTGCCCCACATGCATGCGGCCCTGTCCCAGGAGACTGATTGAGCCATCACTCAGCAGATGACCGAGCAGGCGTGCGAACGCTAGTGTGCGCAGGCGTTCACGTGATGTATCCATAGTGAATGTCAGATTGCCTACGTGCAGCACGTAACCGACTTCATCGTCACTAGGCTCGTCTAACGGGACCTCTAGACCAACCACAACACGATCCTGGCCCAACACGAGCTGGTCAGCGCGTACCCAGCGACCGTCGGTGCAGAGGATCTCATGGTCAGGAGTGCAGACCAGCGTGCGCCCATCTTGCAGAACGAGCGAGACACACTCGCGCTCGCCCTGAACCATCATTTCAGCCTGCGTCGCGCTGCTCAGCCTGCCCTCAACAGTAGGAGAGAGCAACACTCTTCCACCAGCACGTGGCATCTGCTCGATACGCTGCGCGGTGCCATTGGCAAGCAATACCGGTGTGCCCTCAGCAATACAGGTCGTACAGCCATAACCCACGAGATGGAAGCGCAACGCCTCCAGGTAAGGCAACAGTTCGGCTTTTTCCAAGTAGTCGATCACCGCGCGTGAGCCAGGTGCAAGGCTCGTTTTTACGGTAGGACTTACTGAGAGGCCCCGCTCAACGGCTCGTTTGGCGACCAGTCCAGCGGCCACCATCACATCAGGATTGGAGGTATTGGTGCAACTGGTAATAGCTGCAATGGCTACCGAGCCATACTTCACATGCGCCTCTAGACCACCCATCTGGACCAGCACATCCCCCTTTGGTGCGGCAGCAGTAGCATTGCCATTTTGTTCAGTAGCTCTGAAACGATCAGCATAAGCGGCACGGAAGGCTTTGCCGAGGTTTTGCATGGTGACGCGATCCTGGGGACGGCGTGGACCAGCAAGGCTTGGCTCAATCGTGTTGAGGTCTAGTTCTAGTAGATCGTCGAATTGTGGTTCTGGCGTATCATCTGTACGGAATAAGCCCTGTGCCTTCGTGTAACGCTCAACCAGCGTAACAAGTTGTGGATCACGTCCGGTATCCCGCAAGTAGCGTAACGTTTCCGCATCAACTGGGAATAATGTAGCCGTCGCGCCAAACTCCGGTGACATATTCGCAATGGTCGCACGATCCGCCAGGCCCAAACGGCTCAGGCCAGGCCCAGTAAATTCCACGAACTTGCCAACCACACCGCGTTTACGCAAGATCTGCGTCACAGTCAACACCAGATCGGTTGCCGTAGCACCTTCGGGCAAAGCCCCCGTGAGCCGCACACCAATCACTTCGGGCGTGAGCAAATACAGTGGTTGGCCCAACAAGACCGCCTCTGCCTCGATACCACCAACGCCCCAGCCGAGTACGCCAAGACCATTGATCATCGTCGTATGCGAGTCGGTACCAACCAGACTATCAGGGAAGGCAATCGCTACGCCATCTCTTTCCTTGGTCATCACCACGGACGCCAGATATTCCAGATTGACCTGGTGCACGATACCAGTGCCGGGGGGCACTACACGGAAATTGCTGAACGCCTGTTGTGCCCAGCGCAGCAGTGCGTAACGCTCGCTATTGCGCTCATACTCGCGATCTACGTTGCGTGCAAAGGCTAATGTAGAGCCGAAGCTATCAACCTGTACTGAATGGTCAATCACCAGATCGGCGGGCACGAGCGGATTAATCTTTTTAGGATCACCATTCATGCGCGCAACGGCGGAACGCATCGCCGCTAAATCAGCGACGGCAGGCACACCTGTGAAATCCTGAAGCAGGACACGTCCCGGCATATAAGGATATTCCGCCTCGCTACTACTCGACTTGCCAGGCGTCCAATTTGCCAGCGAGAGAACGTCATCGGCATTGACCAGTTCATCATCGAGGTGACGTAACAAGTTCTCCAGCACAATCTTCACCGTAAACGGTAAGCGGTCGAGTCCCTGCACGCCATGTTGTGTCAAGGCGTCTAGTCGATAGTAATAAATGTTTTCCTGCACGCCTTCCATGCGTGCACGAGCACCAAATGCATCTTTGTATGCTGTCATATACAAGTCCTTTAATGGATGTGTTTTTTTGTAGGGGATGTGCAATAAAACCTGTTTAATTATATAACAAAAAGACCTATTGTATGCCAGAGTATTGGTAGGCTTGGGGTTTGCCTCAGCTGCATGCTGGAGAATATAGAACTCCAATAATTCCTATAGCCCTTCTTTGCTTCATGCTAATTGAAGGTACGTGAAGACCTCCCTTGATACCTCCCCCTACGATGGCAATGAGAATAAAATTGCATTTAATAAAAAAAACAAGAAATATTATTATTTTTATATTTTTGCTCCTTATGCCACTATACAAGGCTGGCAATTGCACCAAGCATCCTGAGCATGACGGAATCCACATTAGAAAACAACAGCGAGCATTAGCTATGAAGAATACACTTATAAATCTAGCGCACTCCCGCGCATTCCTGTTTGACCATGTACGCCGTATACTGGCAGAAGCGCGCAGCCTGCTGGAGACCACTGACGAACTCATCGCTCTCTTACACGATAGCAGCCTGAAAGAGAACGATGTATATATGCAGGTACAGCACGTTTTCACCATCACCAATAAAATCATCTCTGAGCGTAAGCCACAAGTACAAAAATACTTTGATCAAATGAACACGCTTCTTGAACAATATCCAGAAATCAATGTGCAAAGTGGTGAAGATCTCAGCAGTGATATTACTCTTATGCGCGATGCATGGGAAAAAGCCCTCTTGAATTGGCCAGATACTATTCCAGAGAAGCCACTTAACAAACCCGAATTGCTCTTCCTGTTGAACGAAGTAGAAGAGTCTCTCTATACACTTAGTGTCAAAGCTCAGACCCTGACATTTCCTGATCTTGTTAATCAGAGACTACTGGATATGCGTACAGGGGAAAAACTAGACTTCTACCTCGAATTTACAGATGAGGTGTATAAACCTGAGTTTCTCCCAATAGCATGGCAATACCTACGCGAACATTCCCATCGCATCAATGGCTTCATGACGGAGAATGGCATCATCTATCGGGCCTCACCATTCATGCCACACTGGTTGAGCTTGGTTCTCATTAATGCTGTTGTCGCGCTAGGCTTTGTGCTGATATGGCTTACCAGCATTCTTTTCCCATTTGTTTTCTCACCATCATTGCACGTACCCATTGATCTGTTTCGTGGATACATAGCCGTCATGGCTGGTGGATTGGTCCACACATTTGTCGGTGTATGGAAACAATATCGAGCCGACCCCGATCATGCCGCCAGTATGCTTGGCAATTTGCTCTTATGGATACATGTCAAACAAGTCAGCATTCTCTCTGGCATTCTGACCCTCTGGACAGGATTTATCATTCTGGTGGTTATCAGCCAAATACAAATTACAGAAGTCGCCTTTTTAGCGGGCTATAGCATTGATAGCTTCATTGATGTCTTCCTTGTACGTTTCACAGATATCGCGTCACAAAAAGTCGCTAAGTGGGGTTCTCAAAACTTGCCCAAATCAACGAGGCAGCGCGTCGCAGACGTGGTTGCACAGTCAAAGTCTGGTTCTCTGCCGTCAGGGACAATATCGTGAGCGGTACATAGCTCACTTGGTCTTGACTCAGAGCAGCAGAAGATGCACAATAAGCACAAGAGCAATAGATAATCAAGCAAAATAGAGACCATAAGCTCACACAACAAGATATCAGTATAGGCGAGGATATGGATTGAAAATAGCTACACCACCTATTAAATGTCAAGGCATAAAAACAAAGATTGTACCATTTATCAAAGAGTGTATCCCAACTTCCATGAACGGTACCTGGATCGAACCATTTTGCGGCTCTGGCGTCGTGGCATTGAATGTCCGTCCTCAGAAGGCACTACTTGCCGATACAAATTCCCATATTATCTCTTTCTATCGTCAGATCCAGCAGCAGATTATTACTCCATCTATAGTAAGAAGTTTTCTCGAAGAGGAGGGCAGGAATTTACTCAAAAGAGGAGATGAGTATTATTATGAGGTCCGTGCCAGATTCAATGAACATCACCATCCTCTTGACTTCTTATTCCTCAATAGAGCTTGTTTCAATGGCGTAATGCGCTTCAATCAAAAAGGCAGTTTTAACGTCCCCTTCTGCCATAAACCAAACAGGTTTAGCCCAGGTTACGTTACTAAGATCGTAAACCAAGTAAAGAACCTTGCTGAAGTGATGCAGAACCGGCAGTGGCAATTTGAAGTCCTGGATTTTCGTCAAACTTTCTCACAGGCTACTGAGCACGACTTTGTCTATGCTGATCCTCCCTACGCTGGCAGACACGTCGATTACTTTAATGCATGGTCTGAAGAAGATGAAAATACATTTGCGCAATCACTTAAAAATTTGCCTTGTAAGTTTCTGCTCTCTACCTGGCATAGCAATACATATAGGGAGAATAAGCACTTCCAAAGGCATTGGCTGAAAAATGACTTCTTTGTGAGGACCTGTGAACATTTCTATCATGTTGGCTCTACCGAAGATTTACGTAATGCAATGACAGAAGCATTGGTTGCTAATTATAATATTTATTAAAAACATGATGCTATTCTTATTTTTCAATAAGTATACCTTCAGTATACTTTTCCTAAGTTTGTCTTAACTGTTACTGCCTGGAAAGATTACCTTCTCATAAGCATCAGAAACGAGAAAACGAATACCCAGGCTTGTAAGCTCAACAGTGGCACCAAACGTAAGCGTCTGGAAGCTCCAAAAATTGTTTTTTTCGCGTCTGCACAGCTCTATCGCCTGACGAGATGTATTGATCATCACATACTCTTGTACAGAGGGACACTCTCGATATTTTTCAAACTTTTCTCCTCGGTCAAGCGCTTCCGTACTTGGTGAGAGAACCTCAACAATCACACCTGGATGATAAATAAACTCAGGGTCTGCAAAATCTCTCTGATCGCAACTCACTGAGACATCGGCATATACATAATCCTTGGTGGGAAGGCGGATTTTCACATCTGAGTTGAAGACACAACAAGAACGTTCTCTGAGAAGCTGACGTAGGATGCCTGTCACGTTAGCCGCAATAAGAGAATGTTGTGGAGTTCCTCCCACCATCATAATAATTCGGCCATTAATGTACTCGTAGCGCACATCAGGACTATTGCGGTCAAGTTCTAAGTACTCTTCTACCGTCATATGTAAATATCGTGGGTTTGTGGCCATGGTTGTTACCTCCTCCGTTATACCACATTGACACGTCATAAATGCGCGTCACATTCATTATACGGAAAAGCAAGGCAACATACAAGGCAAACGATTCCCACCAATTTTCAGGCCACAGCTTTGGAAAACGGTCATTCTGTATCATGGTCGAGCCTATAAAATCTAGACAATACTCTGCCATAGCTCTGACTTTCTCATAATTTTTATCATACTTATAAAGTTCTTTGCCTGAGTAGAAGTAGGGACGTAGTTCATAATGACTAATAAATAATTGGTCCATAGCAAGCATCTGGTCTCTGCTAGCTTCATAGGCACTGCTTTGCAATGATTGGTTACTACTTTGCAATGATTGGTTTAAAAAATGTATTGATATAACTACGGTGATAAATCCTGCTATTGATATTAAAAGAGAGATAAATTCATACACGGTCATTGGCTGTAAAACTATCATGTTGCCTCCTCCGTTTTGACTCCTATACGAGGATCAGTAGGTTATACGCCGAACTGCTATAGCTAGCTTGCTCGATCGTCTCACTATAAAATGACGTATTTACAATGTAAAACTAAAATGGCTCTCCCGCCCCTTTGCAAAAAGCCATGGCATACCCCTTGCAAGCGGGTGCGGGTGCGGCACAGTTGACGTTTCCTTGCTCCTCTGCTAAAATAAAATAGTTTTCCGTTATATGTTGTTAATGCTATTGAAACTTTCGACTTTAGAAATATGCGAGAGAGAGCTTACTGGCGGGAATTACTCGATGCCCTCATTGAGGTACGCGCGGAGCGTGAGCGCATGGCTCAAGCCATTGGCGTGGTCGATGTGACCCTCTCGCGTTGGGCCAGTGGGGAATCATCTCCGAAACTTCGCAATGCCCTTTTGCTGCTACGAGCCGTCCCAGACAAATATCGAGATGCATTTCTGACAAGCATGAAGGAGAATCTTCCTTCTCTCGCTCTGCACGAGCAAGGACCGGATGAGCAAGTCAACCATGAGTCAGGAGGCCATGACGACAAGTGGCACATCCCTTTTCAGTTGGTACACCGGATTCTGACCACGCACGCGACAAGCTTCCCTTACTTGGCTTCCTGGGCGATCGTGCAGCAGACGCTGCAACATGCGCTCTTGCAATGGCGCGCCAGCGGCTGTGGTTTAAAGATCACCATCTTCCTTTGTATGCCTCCCAAAGACAATGGGATGATTTGCAGTCTGCGCGAGGACATCTCGCTGGGAACAGCGCCCTGGCCCGAAGGTATGCAAAAATACGCACGCTTTATGGGGGCAGAGTCTCTGGTTGGGCATACGGTGGTAACAACGCGTTTTCACCAAGTGCCCGACCTGCGTGTCCCTCCCACGTTTTTGCCGTACTCTCAACAAGATGAGCACGAGATAAGTGCTGCAACCAGTCCCATTATGAGATACGGCTCTGTTGCAGGCTGCGTCCGCTTCTCAAGTACCCAGCTTGGCGCTTTCGTGGGACAGGAGCCTAGTGCTCTTCTACAAGCCTACACGAACCTGATCGCATTGGCATACCCCGATGCACACTTTTATGAAGTTCAGCGCATTCAACTACAAGTCATGCCTCCACCCCACGTGCAGCAGCCATATCTTGCCACTTTTCGCACGCTTGTCACAGCACTGATGAGGGAGTCTGTCTCCACGCCGTTCCCTGTTTCGCGCGAGCAAGCCGAAAAGATCGCATGGCAGCAGATCGAAAGGCTACTACTAGCACATACGATGCACGATGATTTGCCAAAGGATAGTGAAGCAGAGCTGGCACGCCTCATTGAGCAACAACGATTGCTTTCACAAGCAGGCGGCGGCTTGCTACCGGAGCATGCGGATCAAGCGGCATTCGTGGCCCCCATGCAACGCGTACTCGATGTAGCCTGCGGGCCTGGCGGGTGGGCGCTGGAGTTGGCACAGACCTACCCTCACTTGCAAGTCATGGGCTTCGATATAGATGCCAATATGATCGATTATGCGACGAGCCAGGTCGCAGCTGGCAGAATAGAGAATGCCAGTTTCCGTGTGATGAATGCGCTAGACCCGCTCGACTACCCCGACAATTTCTTCGATCTGGTCAACGCACGCTACCTGGGCGTTGTCGGGTGTTCTGCTTGGCCGCGTGTAGTGCAAGAACTGTTTCGCATTACACGACCGGGTGGCTTCATTCGTCTGACCGAGACGGAGGATGCCAGCGTGACAACGAGTCCAGCCTTTGAACGTATGATGGTGATCTTTTTGCAAGCCCTCAAGCGAGGCGATTTTATGTTTTCTCCCACAGGACGCTCATCGTGTCTCTCGCCAATGTTGCCGTACTTCCTACGTAATGCAGGCTGCATCAACATCGACAAATACGCTTCGATCGTCGATTGGTCAGCGGGAACATCAGTGCACACTGCAACCTCCCAAGACCTGATGATCGCTTTCCGCTTACTACAGCCCTTTATGGTAGGTGTTGGTGCCACGACTGAAGAGGAACTAGCGCAATTGTATCAAGACATAGATCTCGAACTATTAGCCGACGACTTTTGCGCATTCTGGACTTTTTATACAGTCTGGGGCCAAAAGCCACGGTAGTTAATTATTGAGGATCTTTGTATCCCGGAGTATACTGTAGATGCGCAATTTATTGCGCCATGCTTGCCAAAAACATCCGTAGATGCGCAATTTATTGCGCCATGCTTGCCAAAAACATCCGTAGATGTGCAACTTATTGCGCCGTGCTTGCCAAAAACATCCGTAGATGCGCAATTTATTGCGCCGTGCTTGCCAAAAACATCTGTAGATGCGCAACTTATTGCGCCATGCTTGCCAAAAACATCCGTAGATGCGCAACTTATTGCGCCTGTTTATCTTTGCTTATATCCCTGGTGTAGTGAACTGCACGGCTACAAGTCTTTTGTGGAGCAGGGCGCAATAAATTGCGCATCTACGGTTTTCTTATTACTCTACATGCACTGCTTACCTGCAACACATTAACGCTCACCCACATATACCCTACACCCGCGCCACCAACACCCGCAAAAACCACCGCACCATCACCACCACCACCATATACGCACCCATTGCCACCAACACCGAAACATCAACCATCATACCGTGATAAGGCACCTTCGGCAGGATATTGTCAAACGGGATGAGCATAATGTTGCTAGCATCGTAGATCCAGCGTACAATCAGGCTGGTGGTCAGGCCGAATAGGGTGAGCAGGAAGCGTGTGAGGAGCAGCAGGAGTAGCATGATGAAGGTAAAGCCTAACAGCTGATTGATCTTGCGTACGATACCCGCAAGAACTTTGCTCAGGCCATGCAGGGGACGCTGCAACCTGGCTTCACGCAAGTAGTAATTGGTGGGGAGGCTTGGTGCAACCGTATTCAGAGTTGGCTCGGTAGGCTGATTATATAGCATGTGTTGTCGATGGTCATCAAAAATGTGTTGTGTTTCATACTGTTGGTACTGCATAATACTCCATCCATGAAGTGTATTTATTACTTTGTTATTATATAACACGGATTAAGGGTGTTTTTAGCTTTATGGCCTGGCTTCTGGTCCTATTTGTATCTGGGTGTTCCAATCGCGCTCACCAAAAATGTGTATCTGGTCCCAAGGTTCATTGGGTGCGTTGAGTAACAGTTGTTGTAGTAGTCCGATGTGGTAGGCGATGACCTGTTCACCGACGAGGCGGCGACGGTTGCGGTCGCGTTGCTGGCAGATTTCCAGGGGGATGTTGAAGATGAACAGGCAGGCATGGTAGTGATGGCGTTGTGCCAGTTCTAGCAATCTGTGGCGCGCATCGGCTTGTAGGGCGGTACTGTCAGCAATGGTGAAGCGATTCTGGTACATACGCTTGTTAATAATGAAGTGGAATAGGTCGAAGGTATCACGGTTAACTTGCTGGTTGGTTTCGTCGTCGCACACGAGTGCACGGCAAGAGTCCGAAGAGATGATCATGGTAGGACGAAAGCCCTTATGTCGATGCTGGTCAATAATCTTGCGCGCAAATGTACTCTTTCCTGCACCTGCCGGGCCGCTCAATACTAGCAACGAGCGCCGAGGCACCGTGATAGTAGGTAGAGGATTCTGCGCTTCCTGCTGACTGACTCTCTCCATTGCGATGCTGCTCCTCCTTTGATATAATGCGCTTGCACATGGACACGCCGTATCACCTGTCAATTAACGGGGGTCTGCGGCGCATAGAAAAAAGCATTCTCAGGTTCATATATTACAACACTCCAACGAATGCTACTGAGGACGTTCTTAAAATTATAAAATCTTGATGACTTAAGGAGAAGGTCATCCGTAGGTGCGCAATTTATTGCGCTTGGTTTATACTACACGATGCACGTGGCGCAATGAATTGCAGGGCTACGGGTCGTTTGGCGGGCACGGCGCAATGAATTGCGCGGCTACGGGTCGTGTTGATGGTGCACGTGGCGCAATGAATTGCGCACCTACGGATGGCTTTCTATCTCTGAGAGATGAGGTTTGCCGTGTCTGTTCAGACAACATTTACAAGCACGCAAGTACGTGCACTCTATCTTGACTACTTTGCTAGCAAAGGTCACTTGAAGGTAGCTAGCTCTTCACTGGTGCCGCACAATGATCCGACGGTCTTGCTGACCACCGCCGGTATGCAGCAGATGATCCCCTACTTTTTGGCGCGCGAGACTCCTCCCGCTACACGGCTGACCTCTGCACAAAAATGTTTTCGCACGACCGATATCGATAAGGTTGGCAATGAACGCTCGCTAACGTTCTTTGAAATGCTAGGCAATTTCTCGGTCGGCGATTACTTTAAACGCGAGGCGATTACCTACGCTTGGGAGTTTCTGACACAGGTTGTGAAGCTGCCCGCCGACCGTTTGTACCCAACTGTGCATCCGCAAGATGATGAGGCTCCGCTCTACTGGCACGAAATCGCAGGTTTCCCTGATGAAGCGATCGTTCGGCTCGAAGACAACTGGTGGGGTCCTCCCGGAGCATCCGGCCCCTGTGGTCCTGATTCCGAGATCTATTATGATCGCGGAGTAGAGCACGGTTGCGGCCAGTCTGACTGTCAGCCGGGCTGCGATTGTGAGCGCTTCCTGGAGATCTGGAACCTAGTCTTTATGCAATATTACCAGGATGTCGATGGTAAACGCACACCACTGCCTCGCAAGAATATTGATACCGGCCTGGGCCTCGAACGACTAACGATGCTGCTGCAAGGCAAAGAGTCAATCTATGATATCGACTCGTTCCGTGCGCTGATTGACCATTTCGCCAAACTTACTAATACCAGCTATGGCAACAATGCAAAAATGGATACCTCCCTGCGCGTCATCGCCGATCATGCGCGTGCACTGGTTTTCCTCGCCGCCGATGGCGTATTGCCCAGCAATGAAGGACGAGGCTACATCTTCCGCCGTGTATTGCGTCGTGCGGTACGACACGGCAAATTGCTGGGTCTGGACAAACCATTTTTGTCCATTGCAGCTGATACTGTCATCGACCTGATGGGCGACCACTACACCGAACTGCACACGCAACGCGACCGCATCGTTGAGATATTGAGCCTGGAAGAGAAGAAATTTAGCCAGACGCTAACCACGGGCCTCATCCTGCTCAACGAGCTACTCGACCATGTGAAACGGCAAGGTCATACCGTGATCCCCGGCGAAGAAGTCTTCAAGCTGTACGATACGCATGGCTTCCCAGTCGAGTTGACGCAGGAGATTGCAGCAGAGCATAGCTTTACTGTTGATACAGCTGGCTTCGAGCAAGCGATGCAGCGCCAACAGGAGCGTAGTCGCGCCTCTAATACCTTCATCCAGGCGCGTGACGATGAAGCATTAACGGCTATACTCCAGCGCGTTGGCCCTACGGCATTCACCGGCTACCAGGGTCTTACCGGCAGCGGCAAAGTCGTCGCGCTTGTGGCGAACGGCGCAGAGGTTGAGAGTATTAGCGCACCACAACAGGCGTTAGTGCTGTTGGATAGCACGCCCTTTTACGCTGAGAGCGGTGGTCAGATCGGAGACCGGGGTGATATTACCGGCTCAATGGGCGTCTTCCATGTGCAAGATACACGCCGTCCGCTCAAAGGACTGATTGTGCACTACGGCGCGATCAATGAGGGACACCTACGCGTTGGCGATCATGTTCAGGCCGAAGTCATTACACAACGCCGCGAAGATACCATACGCAACCATAGCGCGACACACCTGTTACATAAAGCCCTGCGCAACCTGCTAGGACCCCAGGTCGAGCAACGGGGTTCGCTCGTTGAGCCGGAGCGCCTGCGTTTCGACTTCAGTAGTCCGCGTCCATTAACCAGCTCGGATCTTGCGCAGATCGATATGCAAGTGAATCGCTGGATTCGCACAAACTTTCCCGTTCATACGACGATCATGCCGTTACAGGATGCTATGACAACTGGTGCGATGGCGCTCTTTGGAGAGAAGTATGAGGACCTGGTGCGCGTAGTATCTATGGGGACTAGTATCGAACTATGCGGCGGAACACACTGTAGCGCAACGGGGCAGATCGGCGTATATATAACTGTACAGGAAACGAGCATTGCGGCAGGTATTCGTCGTATCGAAGCCTTAACCGGGCAAGCCGCCGAAACATACCTGCGGCAACGAAGTTCTCTGGTAGAGAGGATCGCCAGCACGGTACAGACGCAACCGGACAGCCTTGAGCTGCGTGTCGAGCAACTAACGCAAGAACTGACAGCTGCACGACGCCTGATCACACAATATCAGCGCGCAGCAGCACAGCATCAGGCCGAGAGCCTTGTCAATCATGCACGACAGGTCGCCGGGGTCCCGCTAGTCACGGCAAGCGTAGACGTGCCCGACGATAAAGTGTTGCGTGAGATGGGTGAAATGGTACTCAACAAGCTCAGCCTACCAGGTGTGGTTGTTCTGGCCGCAACCTTTGGTGAGCGGGTTGCCATCCAGGTCAACGTCAATGCTGCACTGACCAAAAAGGGTTTGCACGCCGGAAAGATCGCTGCTACTGTCGGTCAGCGTTTAGGCGGCAAGGGCGGTGGGCGACCCGAATACGCACAGGGGGGCGGCAAGCACAAGGCTGAGTTGGGAGCGGCACTCGACTTTGTGGCAGCATTCATGCAGGAAAATCTCAAATAAATTTTGCCCTCGATGGGAAGTTTGTGCTATAAAGTACTTGATATGTACTGATTGGGAGACCCTCTACCAATAGAACTCGTAGTTACGCAATGGATTGCATAAGATGCATCATATTGCGAAATAGGTGTAAGCCCTGGCGTAGCTACGAATGGTTTTCTCCTTGGATAGCCGCCTACATTACGGACGTATGGCAGAGGAACAAGAAATCTGGGATAAAAAGCGAATGAATAGGCTCTTTGAGAGTTTGCGAAATCTCATCTGGGGAAGAGATGAAGAGGATGAACTAGATGCCAGCCAGGATGGCTTCTATGATGACGCATTACCACACAGTGAGGGAGAACGTCAGCTCTTTACCGCCCTTGATATCGGCACTGCCTACGCCAAGGCTATCATCATCGAGGTGCATGGAGATCATGCCGAAGTCTTGGGCGTAGGCCGTCATGCTCAGAGCTACGCCCATATGTCAGATGGTATTGTCACCGATATTCCTGGCGTGATTGCGAATTGTAATCAGGCGCTCCTACAAGCAGAGCAGGCGGCAGGCGGCATCGTCGCGCCCGCTGCTGTAATTGGTATTGCAGGTGAGCTGGTGAAAGGCAGTTCCATCTCGGTCAGCAAGCAGCGTGCTAGCCCGGCCAAGCCTATTACTGCCGATGAACTAGATGCGCTGATCACCAGTGCACAACGCAAGTTATTGAAGAGCGCCCAGGAACGTATCGCCGCTGAAACTGGCTATCAGCATATAGAAGTTCGTTTAATTAACGCCGCTGTGATCTCGGTCCGTATTGATGGACAGAGCGTCACCAATCCTATCGGTTTTCCTGGGCGTTATTTCGGACTTACCCTCTTCAGCGCTTTTGCGCCATTAATGCAACTGGGCGCGCTAGAGGCTGTGGCGCAAGGGTTGGATCTGACCCTGCTCGCCATTGTGACGGAACCGTATGCCTTAGCACGCTGCTTGAGTACGGACGCTGGCGCTGATAGCGGCGCGATCTTTATCGATGTAGGCGGCGGTACGACAGATATCGCGCTGGTGCGCCAGGGAGGCATCGAGGAGACGCGCATGTTTGCCTTAGGCGGACGAACATTTACGCGTCGTATTGCCACCGCTAAGGGCATCTCGATCAAAGATGCAGAACGACTCAAGATCAGCTATAGTAAGGGTGAGATCGTTGGCAGCAGTTACGAGGAAATACACACGATCCTAGCCCCTGAGTGCCAGACCTGGATGGATAGCGTAGAGTTGTTAATTGATGAATTGGCAAAAGGGAAATTGCTCCCTCCTGCTATCTACGTGGTCGGTGGCGGCTCGGCCTTGCCCGATATCTATAAGAAATTAGAGACCTTTCCCTGGACAGAGCGCCTACCATTTTCGCGTAAGCCCATCATCTGTTCAGTATTGCCGGAAATGGTTGCGAATATAGCCGATCGTGATGAAATGCTCAATAGCGTACAAGATATCACGCCAATGGCGCTGGCATATCAAGCAGTCGAATTACAGAACGACGACAATGTGCTGGAGAGGGCACTTGATAGGGTGATCGACAATTTACGTATCTAAAAATACTGGTAGTAGCAGAAAGACCACTAGTCCAAATAATTATCAGGGGGTGAAACGGGTACATGAGTGACGA
>VBJK01000091.1 GCA_005879655.1 Chloroflexota bacterium
GATAATCCCAGCGTTCGGGGGGAATTTCGGTGATGCAATCGCGGCCTGTGCGTAAGTTCTCCCAAAATGCCGAGAGGTCGCGTGCCTGCGGATAGCGTCCAGCTACTCCGATAATGGCGATGTCGTTCATATGAGTCTCTTTGTCTCGCTGGGTAGCTGTGCGGACTTGTCCCGCCTCACAGGCCCCCTTCTGCAAGAGTGCTAGTGCAGAAACACGAGAGGTGATAGTGCTTGGGGGTCCAGGGGGCTTCGCCGCCCTGGCGGGGTTTGGGGAGTCCCCAAATCCTCCTATTCCCCAAAGGGTTTTGGGCTTCTGTACTAGTGCAGGTTCCTCAATCCTCAACACCCTTCTGAGTTGCTCAGGGTAATTGCTCAGGAAATACTCAGTAACACTGCGGAGCGTCGGACATTCAAAGAGTAACGTTTTTGACAACGGACCAAAGTAGCGTTCCAGAACGTTGGTGAAGCGTATGGCCATGATCGAATTAAAGCCATAGTCTGCCAAGAGGGCCGTGGCATCGATATGAGGCACTGGTACCTTGATGACAGCCGCTAGTTGCTTTCTGAAGTAGGTGCTCGCTCTCTCCTGTAGTTCCCCTTCCTCCTCTTTCTCGCTAGTGCAGAAGCCCAAAACGTTTTGGGGAATAGGAGGATTTGGGGACTCCCCAAACCCCGCCAGGGGGGCGAAGCCCCCTGGACCCCCAAGCACTACAGCCTCTTTTGTTTCTGCACTAGTGCAGAAGCCCAAAACGTTTTGGGGAATGGGAGGATTTGGGGACTCCCCAAACCCCGCCAGGGGGGCGAAGCCCCCTGGACCCCCAAGCACTACCACCTCTCTTGCAACGGGACCTGATCTTTGCAGTAATTGCTGCTTGATGCGTTCCACCTGCCCATGAAGTACGATTACCTGTACCTGTCCACTGGTCAGGGCTTGATAGAGTACCTCTATCCCCGTCTCCGTTCCCATTGCCTCGGCTCCTAATTGCTCCCGCATCTGCTGGATTGTCTCAGCCTCAACTTGCATGCCACCCTCTTCCCAAAGGGGCCAATTGATCGAGACCGTCGTTCCTTGGCGCTCTCCCGCCAGAACCAAGGCTTGGCGAGCATGCGCAAAGGCATCGAGGTACGCATTGGCTGCTGCGTAGTCAGCTTGTCCCACATTACCTACTACAGCAGAGAGCGATGAACATAGGATGAAGAAGTCAAGGGGGATCTCAGAACTGGTCTCATCCAACAGCTCGACGCCGATCACTTTGGGGGCTAACACCGCCTGCACATCTTCGGGCGTTTTGTTGAGGAGTAGGCTATCGCGCAGCATGCCCGCTGCATGAATAATTCCATTGAGATGCCCTGACTTTGCTAATACTCTCTGTATGAGAGCGTGTACGGCTGGTCCATTGTTCATGTCTACCTGTTGGTAGTCAATGTGTATGCCGCTGCTCTGCACATGTGTTGCTGCTTCTAACTGTGCACGTTGTTCAACAGATAGGGCCGAGCGGCCTACCAAGATGATGGTGGCAGTCTCGACCTGCCGGGCTATCTCTTGCACAAAGATCCGAGCCAAACCTCCCGCTCCTCCTGTGATAAGATAGCATCCTCCCTCTTTCCAGGGTACCTTGGGGAGGGTGGTGTGACGGTATGAGAAGAGGGGCGACGCCAGGCCCCCATCCCCTACATCACGGGTGGGTCTTTTCGTTATTTGAACGGTATTGAGTTCCCGCCATTCTCTGACCCAACGCTTACCGTTTCGATAGCGGATATGCGGCTCATATGGTCTGAGCTGGTTCTCACGGAGCCAAGCGAGCAGTTCACTTTCTTCTGCTTGGCCATCTATTTCTATTAATTGTCCTTTTAGGGTAAAATCCTCCAAATGTGCTGTTTTGAGCACACCCACAAGGGCTTCCAGCAAGGATGGTTGTTCCTCTTCATATACCACCACAACCTGCACGAGGGAGGTGCCCGTAGGGATCATGCCTTCGACTCCCATGGCTGCCCTCTCCTTCCCTGCTAGCGGCGATGTCGTTGGTGCTCCTACCAGTCGTCGGGATTGCTGCAAGCCACGAAGCTCTTGGATCAGTTGCGTTACCATGTCCTGGAAGCGGTGTTCCCGCCGGAGGTGCGCACTGTAGAGACTCCGACAGTGTCCGCCGGAGGTCATCTGAGCTTGGATGCGCGAGGCGGAGATGTTTGGGAACCCACAGAGTAGTACCAGCGGCTGGATGAGAAGAGGGGCTGGATCTTCTGGCTGGAAAGGCTGTGCTCGTTCTTGCTCCAAGACGGCCTCTTCTTTCCATTCAGGCGTCAGCAGCAAGGTCTGGATATTTTCTTCGGTTGGCAACTGGCGACTGCTCAAGCCGCGCAAACGTAGCGCGACGCGCCCTGCATCGTCACACACTTCGATATCGAGCGGCATCGGGACAAGGCCAGCTCCCGTTTGCCTGCTGTGAGGGCGCTGACGTATCCATGCCCAGCCTTGTGTTGGTACCTCACTGACGATCTCTAGTTCATCCAAAGCAAATGGCACATGTAGACCTTGATACTTTTTTTGCTCTATTTGTAAACCGATGCTAGCATGCAGGACGGCATCTAGTATACTGGGGTGCAACACATAGGGAAGCGGACGGGTGCAATCCCCTACGGGAATACCTACCTCTGGGGATACGGGTAAGCGGAAGCGAGCCAGGACCTCACCTGTCCCGACACTCAGTTGCTCGATTGCTTGATAGGTGGGTCCATAGTTGAGACCGAGTTCTCGATAGCGCTGGTAGCACTCGCTTGCTGAGATTTGGCGTTGACAGCGAGCTTGCACGGCGGACAAGTCAAGACTTTGGCTCGCTCTCGCTTCGATTGTGTCCTCTGAGTGCAATTGTATCGTGCCCTGGCAGTAGACAAGCTCTACTTTTTCCTCTTCCAATGGAGCCGTGAGGATTGTGCCTTGTGCCTGTCCGATATCTGTAACGCAGTGCGCAGTGCTATGGGGCTGTATAATTCCTACGGCGTCATCGCGGTTGATGACAAATACAACCGTTCCATTCTCTTGTGGGAAGAGAGTAATACGCACTGTGATGTGGTGCGAGCCTATAATCAGAGGGTGTGCCCATACGACATGACGGAGATGGAGGCGTATCGCATCAATACCAGCCTGTAGGGCAAGCCCACTGGCTGCAACTACGGCAGCACGAGCCATTTCCAGATAAGCTACTGCTGGCATGATGTGTTGCCCACTGATCACGTGATCAGCTAGGAAAAATTCATCACCGCGAAACGTCGAGCTGAATTGCTGTGCGAAGAAATTCGAGATATTCTGCTGTACCAGCGGATGCAGGACATACGCGTCAGCGCTGATAGGGGTCGAGGACTGGGCGGAAGTGGGCAGGGGGCCTTGCATCGACCCCGTTCCCGCCGTGGCAGGAATCCAATAGCGTTCACGCGCAAATGGGTAGGTTGGCAGACTGACCCGATATGGTAGGGTGGGACTTGTAATCATTGGGTTTGCCCTGATGGTCATATGAGGCTTCGATGCAGTTCCTAGAGTATAGAGGAGTTTCCAATCCACATTCACTCCTTGTACCCATATCTGCGCAATCTTTGTGAGGTTCTTTTCCTGACACCATTTATATAGCAAAGAATCTTCATTTGCATTAACTTCTAAGCACACAGACTCATAGGTATTCTTATTTACCTGAGCAGTATACACTCCTATTGATGCCTGATTGTTAACGAACTCCTCTAATCTTTGCAGCAAGATCTCCCGTGAATTTGCTACGATGGCCAGCCGATAGTCCATAGCCTCTCGGCCTAGCTGGAGGGTAAAAGCGATATCTTGAAGCACAAACTCCTGATGAGTTTGTATCCATCGTTTTACGTCTTGTGCGTAACTTTTTAATTGTTGCTCACTCTTAGCTGACAATACAAAGAGGCTTGGTGTCTGCTGCATTTCCACTTGACTCATTAGGGTTTGGTATGTATACTTTCTCTCTGGGGAGCCAGCGGGAGCCAATGTCCTTTCCAAGCCCGGTTGAGGGGATTGAATACCACTCGAAAGGGGACCATAGGAGGGACGGGGCAACCAAGGGTCCACATCCGCATGAGGAATATATTCTTCGATAACTAGGTGCACATTCGTTCCACTAAAACCAAAAGAACTTACTGCGGCACGCCGTGCTGTTCCCTCCATTGCTGTATGCCAGTCTTGGGTCTCAGTATTCACATAAAACGGAGAAGCTTCAAAATCAAAGTGCGGATTTGGCCGCTGATAGTGTAGAGTGGGCACCAGTTTTTTCTGCTGTATGGCCAGCAATACTTTTTGAACCCCTGCTAAGCCAGAAACTGCTGACGTATGGCCAATATTACTTTTGACAGAACCTATCGCACAGTACTGTTTGCGTTGCGTTTGCTCTTGAAACACGCTCGCTAACGCTTCTAGCTCAATGGGATCTCCCAGTTTTGTACCCGTGCCATGTGTTTCAACATAGTTGATACTTTCTGGGTTAATGTGATATTTGTGATAGACCTCACGTATAAGCTCGCTCTGACTATTAGCACTTGGAGCCGTTATTCCATTGGTTGTCCCATCTTGATTCATACCAGATCCAATGATCAGCCCATAGATATGATCATGGTCCGCTTCCGCGTCTGCTAATCGCTTTAGCACTAGTGCCCCAATGCCCTCTCCTGGCACAAAACCGTTGGCAGATGCATCGAAGGCTTTGCATTGACCATCTGGAGACAACATCCTGGCGTTACACATGCCCACATATGAGTCTGGCGTCAGGTACAGACTCACGCCACCCACTAAGGCCATATCGATTTCCTGGGTTCTGAGTGCCTGACAGGCTAAATGCGTGGCTACCAGTGAGGACGAGCATGCGGTATCAATGGCAATGGCAGGCCCTTTTAGATTCAGGGTATAGGCGATACGAGCCGCCGTAATGGCAGAACTGCTCCCAATGAGATCTACGTCCGCAGCTTTCTGTTGGGAGAACTGCAAACCATATTCAGAGCTTGCAATCCCAAGATACACCCCACACGCCTTGTGGTTGAGCAATGCAGGACTATAGCCAGCATCTTCAAAAGCCTTATATCCCTCTTCTAGAAAGAGGCGCTGGTGAGGGTCCATGCCTTCGGCCTCGGCTGGGGAAATGTGAAAAAATAAGGGATCAAAATACTCGATCTCATCAATGGCACCGAGCCACTTACAGTAGATTTTCCCACTACGAGCTGGATTGGGGTCGTAATAGCTCGCGATGTCGAAGCGGGAAAGGGGAATTTCGCGGATGCTATTTTTCGCCTGAACAAGATTATCCCAGTACTCGGTCAAATTTCGGGCATCAGGATACCTTCCCGACATCCCTACGATGGCGATGGCATCTTTTGGCAATGTGTCAAGCATCGAGGTATGGCTGATGTCTATGCTGGTTAATGCTTTTTTTGCCTCTTCAAGACTGAGTTTACCTGCTTGAAAAGCTCGTAGAATTTCTTGTGAGGTCATCGATCATCCCCTCCTTTTGCTCGTGTGAGAACCTGGTGTACTAGCTGGTCGGCTTGTCCAAGATCAACCGTACCTTGTTGTAATTGTTGGAGTATATCGTCCAGGGAAAGGGTTGGTATGGATTGTACGAGAGCTTGTTCCTGCTTGAGCAATCCTTTTTCTAAGAAACCTGCCATTTGACGAATGGTAGGATAATTGTAAACACTGCTTGCTTTCAGCTTGCTTGCATACTGTTTGTTGAGAGACTGTATCCATGCCGCGCCAATAACTGAATCCAACCCCATCTCCATGAAAGGTTTCTCCACAGCGATAGCACTCTCTTCTATGTACAAGGTTTGTGCTAAACTTCTGACCAATTCTTTCTCTAATTGAGACTGAGAAGGAGAAAGTGTCGAAGAACGCGTAGGGACAGGGCTTGCCCCTGTTCCTACGTGTTCGACAGAGGGATCTGCCAAAGACCGTAATGCCACTCTCTTTGCAGGGCCTTGGTCCCTACCCTCTGCCCTCGATGTCATGCCATCCCCACTTGCTTCGTCCGGCGCAGCCTGACGGTGAGGCTCTTTATATCTGCCCTGTGCTGTAGAAATCCAGTAGCGTTCTGGGGCAAAGGGATAGGTCGGCAGGCTGATGCGACGCGGCAGATCCTCTCTGTAGAGGAATTTCCAATCGATTGTTGCGCCCTTGACCCACAACTCCAACAGTTTCCTATATTTGCCTTTGCTCATCCAGGTTGCGACAGCTTGCTGTCCATCTTCGTCTGTCATAAAAGCGCCATAGGCGTCTTGTCGTCTCACCTGTCCACGATAGCAGTCACCGTCCCCTTGTGGATCTTGCAGGTATCTGTGTAACTTCTCAGAGAGTTCGGCAAATGAACTGACCTGTAGTGCTAGACGTTCCTCCATTGCCTCACGCCCCACTTGCAGCGTGTAGGCCAAATTCTGTAGCCTCTGCTGGCTCTGTCCGAGGGTTTCCCCGCTATCCATCGTTGCCCGTATCCAGACCAGCAACTGCTGTACCTGAGCGTTGAGCCGCTCTTCGTTCTTGGCTGATAGGACGATGAGTGCCTGTGGAACGTCGTAGGCAGGGGCGTAAAACCCCTCCCTACGCATGCCAGCGGGGATACGGTCTTTCGGCACATACTCCTCGAGCACCACATGGGCATTGGCTCCCCCAAATCCAAACGAACTGACCCCAGCTCGTCGCGGTAGCGCGTTGCCTGCCTGATCCCGTAGCGCTTCCCATTCTCGGTTCTCCTGCACGATATAAAACGGGCTGGCTTCCAATTGGATGTAAGGGTTGAGTCTTTCACAATATAGACTCTTCACTAACTTTTTATGCTGCATTTGCAGCAATACTTTGATCACGCCCACTACCCCGGCTGCCAGTTCCAGGTGCCCGATATTGCTTTTGACTGAACCAATTCCGCACCACGCCTCTCCCCTCCCCTCGTATTTCTCCGAACGACGTCCCCGTGATTGCTCGTGCTGGAGGGAAATGTCGGTACTCACAGCGAGCGAAAACATCGGTGCGTTCCTACGGGAATCGGCTATAAGCTCGCTGAAGGCGGTCTTGAGACCATTGATTTCGATCGGGTCCCCAAGCGGGGTCCCCGTTCCATGTGCCTCGATGTAACCCACCGTACGAGGATCAATCCCAGCCTTGCGATAGGCTGCGATTAACAGGTCGGCCTGTGCTCTGGGATTGGGGGCCGTAAGTGAACTGGCACGCCCCCCATGATTTTCGGCACTCCCAACGATCACACCATAAATATGGTCTCCTGCTCGCTCTGCATCAGAGAGCTTTTTCAGGACAAGTATGCCGACCCCTTCGCTTCGCACATAGCCATTCGCCTCCGCTGAGAAGGTTTTGCACCGTCCATCCTCGGACAGCATCCCCGCTTTGCTATAACTGATGTGTAGTTCGGGGCAGATCAGAGTATTGACACCACCTACGATGGCCGTAGAGCATTGGCCACTTTCGATGGCATTCACACCTCGGTGAAGAGCGACCAAGGAACTGGAACAGGCCGTCTCAATCGCCTCGCTTGGTCCGTGCAGATTGAGAAAATAACTCATGCGATTGGGTCATATCGACGGAGTCATGCCGGTGGAAGAATAAACTTAAATTGGTATGTTCGTACGAAATACCCGTTCACTATAACCACTGCTCGTTGTGCCAACGAACAGTCCTGTGTTGGTACCAGAAAGTCTCTCGGCAGAGTACCCAGCATCCTCAATAGCCTTCCAGACGTACATCATCAGAATCCGTTGCTGTGGGTCCATCTGCTCCGCTTCAGTTCTTGATATCCCGAAGAACAGAGGGTCAAATAACTCGATATCCTCTACTATCCCTGCCCATTTCACATTCGTCTTCCTGGCTTCGGTCGCTGCCGTGTTGCCAACGTAGCTTTGCCAATCCCAGCGTGAGGGCGGAATCTCGCCAATGCAGTCGCGGCCAGCGAGCAGATTACGCCACAAGCTCTGCACATCAGGGGCCTGGGGAAACGCGCCGCTCATGCCGACAATGGCGATGGGGGTGGAAACATGCTGATTGGTGTCCAGAGTCGAGGCAAGGTTCCCACCCCGCTCCACACCTCCCCTGCTTTCAGAGGTAGGTTTTTTTGCGGTGGGGTCCAGGGGCGCGGCCCCTGGCGGGGTTTCAGGGGTCTCCCCTGATCTTCCCTCTCTTCCCGCCCCCGAAGGGGGCGCACAAAAAAACCTACCTCTGAAAGCCCCCCCTCCGACCCCTACAGGCGGATCTGAGATAATCTGGTTATTTGAGCTGATGTTCGCAGATGACACTGTGGGGAAATGAGAGGCGAGGGCAGAAGCATAGGTTGCATGCAGATACTGAGCAAGGAGATCCAAGGTCGAGTACTCAAAAAAAAGTGCTGGTGCCAGATCAAGCTGATATGTCTGATTGAGGTGATTGGCAAAATGTCTGAAGGTAATCGAATCAAAACCGTATTCTGAGAGTGGAGTCTCGGCATCGATCTCCTCAAACCGGACATTAAGCAAGCGAGAAACTATGTGCGAAAGCGCCTCACATAGGGGTTGTAGCTTGTCCCTGTCGGTAGGCCCTTGACTGCCCTCATGACTAGTGCAGAATCCCAGAACGTTTTGGGGAATGGGAGGATTTGGGGACACCCCAAACCCCGCCAGGGAGGCTTCGCCCCCTGGACCCCCAATCCCTACTCCCTCTCTTGTCTTTATCCAGTAAGACTCTCTGAGAAATGGATACGTTGGCAATGGAACACGATGGTATCTCCCCTTTTTAAATAATTGGCCCCAATCTGAATTACATCCTTTTATATATAATTTTGCTAAAGAGTTGAGTTTTTGATCATATTCTTCATGTTTTAAATTCTTATCTGTTAATTCTTTTATTAGTAAGCAAGCGTATTCTCGTAATAGTGGCTCTGTCTGTTCCGAAACCTTTCCTTTTTTATTGGTCTCCTCATGCTGCGAAATGCCTTTACTCATCATTGCTCTGAGAGTGTGCAGCAGGTCATGAGTATCTCTCGCTACGACCGCAGATCGAATGGGAAAATGACTGCGGCCTTGGATCAGAGTGTAAGAAATATTCTCAACTGAATACGTTGCTCCTTCTTTTTCTAGCCACTTGATCATGTCTTCTACTTTTTGTGCAAGAGATTCTTTTGTCTTTGCAGATAAGGGAAAAAAGAAAGAAGGTCTAGCTTCCTCATGCGCTATTTGCTTTTGAGGCGGGGGTTCCTCAAGAATGAGATGGCAATTGGTTCCGCTCAAGCCAAATGAGCTGATACCTGCGCGTCTGAGACTTCCATCACCACGCTTCCACTCTCTGATCTCTGTGTTGAGAAAAAAGGGACTTCCCTCAAAATCGATCTGTGGATTGGCCTCTTCAATGTTAATGCTAGGGGGTATGCGCTGGTATTTCATGGCCAGCAAGACTTTCAAAACGCCAGCAACACCAGCAGAGCTAACCGTATGACCAATGTTGGGTTTATGCGATCCAATGGCACAAAATTGCTTTTTGTCGGTAAACTGGCGAAAGGCTTCTGTTAATGCCTGCACTTCAATGGGATCACCGAGCTTCGATCCCGTTCCATGAGCTTCAATATAGCTTACCGTTTCGGGATGAATAGCGGTCTTTTTGTACAGATCGGAGAGCAAGGCTTTTTGTGAATGCAGACTAGGAGCTGTCATCCCCAAGGTTCTGCCATCTTGATTAAGAGCCGATCCTTTAATAACTCCATAGAGATGATCCCTGTCTTCGATGGCTGCATCCAATCGCTTGAGGACAAGGGCTCCAACACCCTCTCCAAGGACAATCCCGTTGGCACTCTTGTCAAAGGTTTTGCACTTCCCATCTGGTGAAAGCATTTGTGTTTTCTCTGCCATCAGATAGTATTCAGGCGAACTCATAACAAAAACACCACCCACGAGAGCCATTTCTGATTCTCCGGTGCGGATACTTTCACAGGCCAAGTGGATTGCGACTAGAGAAGAGGAACTTGTAGTATCTATGGTTAAACTTGGTCCCTTACAATTGAAAAAATACGAGATCCTTGCGGCTAAAATGCCCATATCATTGCCTAAAAAGAGGTGTGCATCAATCTGATCTTCCTGCGTGGACGGGAGCTTCTGGTGGGAGCAAGTCCCATTCCTATTTCCCCTACAGAGTTCTTTATAATCCGAGGGCCTTGCTCCCACAAATACGCCTACTTTTCTCTCCGACAATTGTTCAGCGGGATATCCAGCATCTTCAATGGCCTTATACGCTTCTTCCAAAAAGAAGCGTTGTTGCGGGTCCATTCTTGCTGCCTCAAGCGGCGAAATGTTGAAAAATAACGGATCAAATTGCTCGATCCCCTCTAACATCCCTCCCCGCTTGACTTGCGTGGTATTCACACCTGCGGGGTCAGCATCGGTATTGGTCTCCCAATCTGCACGTTTAATGGGTTCAATACAACTCTCGCCGCCCTCGAGGTGAGACCAGAAAGCTTCAAGGTTTGCGGAAGCGGCGAATCTTCCTGAGATGCCGATGATGGCGACATCTGTGTTCTGCCTTTCTCTATACTCCCCATTGAGCGTGGAGCTTTCTTCTTCAATGGAGGGGGATTTATCTTTCATGCGCTTCTCTCTCTACAACTGCTATTGCTTACTGGCTAGAGGAGGGAATGTCCACTCAAGCGATAACTGACTGAATCCATGAAAGTTTAGGCTGGCTACGTAGCAGAATTGCTGGTCAGGAGTCAGGCGCAGAGAAGGCAGGCGTTGACTGAATTGCTCCAATGCTACCCGAACTACTAGGCGTGCCAGAGGGGCTCCCGTGCAATAGTGAACTCCATATCCAAAGCCGAGCTGACGACTGGCATTCTCACGTTCAGGGCGAAAAGCCTCTGGATCGTGGAAGCAGGCCGGATCGTGATTGGCCGCCGCGACCAACAGGTGGAGGATAGCACCGGCAGGGATGGTCTTGCCACCCACCACCACCGTTTCAGTGGTTCTGCGCAGGACACCAAGTCCTGGAGGGTCTAGACGCATTATCTCCTCCGCTATAGTGGGGATGGACTCAGGATCATCCACAATGGTCAGCCAGCGTGTGCGCTCATGCAGGAGTTGATAGAAACAGTTGCCCAGAAAGGTGGGGGTAGTGTGCAACCCAGCAATGATAAGGGTGTAAAGGAGGGACGCCGCTTCAGCGATACTTAGCGGCTCTGGTTGAGCCTGAGCTTCCTTGATCATATTGCCGACTAGATCATCTCCTGGCATGGTCCAATTCTGCTCTGTCACTCGGTAGAAATAGTTATGGATTGCCACAGTGGCCTGTGCGAGAGAGATCTGCTCTTGAGCAGACGCACCGCCAAGTAGAAAAGTCGCCATCTCACTTGACCAAGCTTGAAGTTGTTCCAACTCGTCAAGGGCGAAATTAGCCAGACTCCCCATCACCTGTGCGGAATACGGGCGAGCAAACTGCGCTTGGATATCCACTTGTCCTTTATCCACAAATTCGTTGATGAGCTGATCGGCGATGGAGCGAATGGAAGGTTCGAGGCCGGACATGCTTTGAGGCGAAAATGCCTTGTTGAGGCAGATGCGGAGCCGCGTATGCTCAGGTGGATCAACAACTACAATAGATGGTACAAGTCGGCTAGTGTTCATAAGGGCATGAACTTCAGGCGTATAATGCTTCTCCCATGGGTTGAAATCTACGATGGCAAAACGGCGAGAATCTTTCAAGATGGTCGTCACATCCTCGTAGCGAGTGACCATCCACATGTTGTATAGCTCGCTAAAAAACACAGATTCTTGCTCGTGAGCCTGTTTATAGAAATCGTAGGGGTTAGCACTATATGCGGGACTTAGAGGTGCAAAGGCTTGACCTAAGTCGATAAGACGGCTTCCGCTGGCGCTTTCGGCGGCGTTTTTAGATAAGTTTGTTTTGGCTTCGTGCATATCAGGATCTCCTTCCACTGTGTGGGGAGTGAGTAGCTCTATCTTACAGATGTGGACTGTTCTGTTATTAAATAATATAACACTACTATTGCGTTTTGTAAAGGCTTAACAATCCGAAGCCGTACTACGCAACGTTACATACAAAACGAGCACAAAAATTGTTTCAATTTACAGGCTTATTTCGTGAATATAATGGCTTTTTTTTACTACCTGTGTTACAATTGTCGTAATGTAAGACAGGTACTTTGTTATTATTCCCTCTTAACTTAATGCTTATTGCACTGTCTAGCTTCGTTTGACACAATGGAAAGGAGCTCAGACAGTTTCCCAAGCCTCCATGCATGCGGCAAATGAGCTTTGACAGAGCATTATGGGAAGAAAGGCAAGCCTGTCACTCTGGCAAAGTTTGTCGAGGGGTACCATACGTAAGGAGCGTAGTGGCGACTTTGCGTTGTCCTTGAGCCTTTTTCGCAAAGGAGATTTCATATGAGCAACTATCCGATGAATGAGCAGCGCCCCTCCCATTCCCCACTGATAGCGCCGCTTTGTGATGACCACCTGATCTGGGAAATATGGGTTTCTCGGTATTACCTGCCCACATTAGTCGCTGCTGATCAGATCGGCCTTTTTCCCTTTCTTGCTCAAGCTCCAGCTACCGTTGAGGAGGTGGTGGAGGGCCTTTCATTGGGTCCACTTGGTGCGGAAGCGATCCTGAATCTGATGAGCTCACTGGGTTTGTTGGTGCAGCGACAGGAGCGCTTTTATCTCACAGATGAAGCACGCACCTATCTCTTGCCTGAGAGTCCCTATTACAGTGGCAACTACTTGCAGTCAGTGATGAATAATTATCCAATAACAGCAACGACCATGCATGAATGGCTGGAAAAAGAGCGAGCAGGTACCAGCTACGAAGCATTTAAATCCTGGAGGTTTGGTGATATGTCGGCAGAGCTGGCCGAACTGCCATGGAAAATAATACCGCTCCTGCATAGCAAAACATTGCCAGCAGCGATGGGTATGGCACGCAACTGCGATTTTTCTGGCGTGCACCAGCTGCTCGATGTGGCTGGCGGCTCTGGGGGCTTTTGCATCGCCCTGGCTACCCGCTATCCGAACATGCGTTTTGCGGTGATGGAGTTGCCTGTCGTCTGCAAAGTGACGCAACAATATATCGCTGACTATGGACTGCAAGACCAAATTGAGACGATTGCGGCGGATATGTTCATTGATCCTTGGCCATCCGGCTATGATGGGGTGTTCTTCAGTAACGTTTTCCACGACTGGAGTCTCACTCAGTGTCTCCACCTTGCAACGCGCAGTTTCGAGATGCTACCACCAGGCGGTCGCATCTTTGTCCATGAAGTTCTATTGAACGATACCAAGGCTGGTCCGCCGGTAGCAGCAGGCTACTCTATGAACATGCTCGCGTTGGGGGGCAAGCAGTATACTGCAAGGGAGTTAGATCAACTGCTACGGGAAGCGGGCTTCACTGATGTAACGATCAAGCCGTCCTTCGCTTATTTTTCGTTAGTCAGTGCTAGTAAACCGAGATGAACAGAAGGTAATAATGTGACTGTTTACAGCATTGAGAACTGCAACATCCTTATTTCTGGTGCGGGCATCGCTGGGCTTGCACTGGCATACTGGTTGAATCGTTACGGCTTCAAGCCCTCGGTGGTGGAAAAGGCACCCGCATTGTGGGAAGATGGTCATGCTATCGAGATACGGAGCGTGGCCCAAGAGGTGGCGGCACGCATGGAAATCCTGGCCGAGCTTCGGCGGGCACACACCAACATACAAGATATCGCGTTTGTCAACCATGCTAATAAGCCGTTGGCATGCTTCGCTCCCGATATGATGGGGAATGATATTGGGTTTATACGGGGCGACCTGATTCGTATTCTGTACGCAGTAACAAAAGGCAAGACTGAATATATCTGGGGCGATTCCATCGCGTCCCTCGTGCAGAAAGATGATGGTGTTGACGTCACCTTTGAGCACGGGCAATCACAGACTTACGACCTCGTGGTGGGGGCTGATGGTGTTCGCTCCAACGTGCGGGCTCTGACTTTTGGCGATGAATCCCAGTTCATTCGCTACTTGGGCTACTACGCCGCGCTCTTCTCTACCGCCAATCACCTGAACCTCGATTACCAGGAGCGCATCTACCGCATGCCAGGCAAGATTGCTGGCATGTATAGCGTGCGGCAGAACACCGAGGCGAGAGCCAAGTTTTACTTCGCTTCGCCTCGGTTACACTCTGACCATCTTCTGACCAGTGAGCAACAGCAGAGGGTTCTGAAGGACACGTTCGCTGGAGAGGGATGGGAGATTCCTCGCTTGTTGGCAAGTATGGGGAATGCGCGGGACATTTATTTTGATGCGATCGATATGATCTGTATGGACATATGGTCCAAAGGGCGAATCGTACTGGTCGGGGACGCTGGCTATTGTGTCTCGCAGATCGCGGGACAGGGGGCTAGTCTGGCATTGGTGGGAGCCTACGTGCTGGCCGGTGAGCTAAAGGTAGCGGCTGGCGATTATCGAAGCGCCTTTGCCAACTACGAAAAGGAGATGCAGGAGTATGTCAAGCTGAATCAGAAGCTGGCGGCGAATAGTGGCAAGCATTATGCACCACCCACACGCTCGCAGATCTGGTTCGACAACCAGATGCTCCGTATGCTGCCGTACATGCCTTGTAAAAACGCAATCCTCAAGGAGCTCCGGCAACCATACAATGACATAACTCTCAAGAAATACGGGTGATAGATAAAATAAGAGTAGAGAGAAGAAAGATTACCATTTGAATGGTATTGGCAATAAATGTCACAACACGGTTATGGATGGCAGGAGTAGTGAGTACAAGGCGCATAATTTCCTATTCACACGGAGATGATCTCCTTTGAGCAGGACCCAACGGGCATTTCTGCGATCATTGGTGACTGCTCGACATCAACATCGGCGTCATCACCTTCTTCTACGTATGTGGCTCTGGCTGAAGGGCAGATGGTTGGGACATATTACCTCAAGCCCAATCAACCTGGTCTTGGCTCCCACGTCTGCAACGCAGGCTATATGGTCAAAGGGCAAGAAGGCTTGCTGTCTCTGTCTTGATAATGTTCTTGCCGCTCATTTGCTTGCTCTAATTGTGCCCTTGTCAATCAAGGTACTGGCTTCGATACAGAGGAATAAGAGCTGTGCTAGACCATTGCCGAGGGGCGGTACATACAAATACTCGTCGGTTGTATGTGCCCCTGCAATATAAGTGAGACCTACGCAAATAGAAGGGATATTCATACTCATTGGGATATTGGCATCGGTACTACCCCTGCCGTATCTTACTTCAATACCCAACCATTCCAATGCATGTGCAGCAGCCCGCACCAGCGGATCAGACAGGCTGCGTTGACCGGCAGGGCGCTCGCCCAACACAGTAATCTCGGTATGCAGCCCTTCACCAGCGCGTTGCTCAATGATCGCTCTAACTTGCTCTGCGAGCCGATTGAGCATCACCTCATTGATTGAGCGCAGATCAATTAACGCGCTGGCCTCGGCGGCAATTGTATTGACAGAGGTTCCCCCTTCAATTATGCCTACATTGTAGGTCGTACATGGCTCTTTTGGCACCTCCAACTCTGCAATGGCCGTGATGATACGCGCTAGCCCGTAAATGGCATTAGGGCGACCAAATGCAGCAAAGGAATGACCACCAGTGCCACGTACGGTGACACGCCAGCGCTTAGAGCCAACACTCACTGGCACGATACGCCCCAATTCACCGTCGAGCGCAATGACTGCCCCAAGATCGTCATAATAGCGTCTGACAGCCGCTCGTGCACCACAGAGATTGCCAAGTCCTTCCTCCCCTACATCAGCCACTGCGACAATATCGACCGCAGTTTCGATATGTAATTTGTCCAGCACTTCGAGTAACGTGATCATTGTTGCCACACTCGCGCTATTGTCACCAATGCTTGGGCCACGCAGAATATTGCCCTCGCGTCGAATGTGCAACGGCGTGGCCAGAGGAAATACTGTATCGGTATGTGCTAATATCATCAGTACTGGTCCCTGTCCACGTTTACCGCGACGTACATAGACATTTCCAATCTCGTCGATGTCGGGCAGGTAGCCACGTTGTTGTAGTAATGTGGCGACGAATTGAGCGCGTTGCCACTCATTGCCAGTTGGAGCTGGCACGGCACAGATACGTTGTGCGAGATCAGCAACCTGCTCGGTATGGGCGCGAGCCGTTGCCCGCAATTGGTCTAATTCGGATGAAGAATGCTCCATTGAGTCCTGCCTTCCAAAACATAGTGAATAGTATTGAGAACTAGTGTACTAAATGTCATATAGATTGTCAATACTGCATAAGACGAAATTGTGCCTGTTTTTCTTTACTCATGGACTTGGTGTGATAAATTGCGCATCTACGGAATATGCTTCAATGCCAATAATGACGCGCACCCCTACAATTCAAAAATCTCTCTGTTAGCAGGTGTCCGCTGAAGAGCATCAACCAGTGGTATAATAAGCGGAAAGCAGAGTTACAAAAGAAGCTTGGCCATAATGGAGGCTATTTGCATGTCCACATCTGCCAGTCGCGTAGCGACATTTGGTACGACTATTTTTACAGAAATCAACGTTCTTGCCCAGCAATACCATGCGCTGAACCTGGGACAGGGAAAACCTGACTTTGATACGCAAGCGGATATTATTGAGCGGGTGGTACAGGCGTTAGCAAGCGGGACGCAGAATCAGTATGCTCCTGGCCCTGGCACTGCCGTACTGCGGCAAGCTGTCGCTGACCACGCTGCGCGCTTCTATCAGCTCGCTATCGATCCGGCACAAGGCGTTATCATTACATCTGGCGCAACCGAAGGTATTTTTGCCTCTGTATTGGGTCTGGTAGATCCTGGTGATGAAGTGATTGTCTTGGAGCCATACTATGATTCATACGTGCCTAATATCATCATGGCGAATGCTGTGCCTGTCTACGTTCCATTGCATCCCCCAACCTGGAGCTTTGCTCACGACGAGCTACGCGCGGCCTTTAACAAGAAGACACGAGCACTGATCCTGAATACACCACACAATCCTACCGGGCACGTTTTTACACGCGAAGAACTTACCCAGATTGCTGACTTATGTATTGAGTACGATGTGACGGTAATCGCAGACGAGGTCTATGAGCATCTAACCTTTGGTGGGGCGCAACATCTTTCCATGGCAACGCTACCTGGTATGTTTGAACGCACTGTGACGGTCAGCAGATGGGGCGGCGCGTGCTCATCAGTTTATTACCTTCTCCGTCCATCACCCGACTCAGGCAGCTATCGCCTATGCGCTCAACCTTCCTGACTCGTACTATCAAGACTTTCAAGCGCTGTATGCCGCCAAAGCACAGCTCCTGCTCACCGCAATGGCCGGGAGTGGACTCAAAGCTCTGCCTTCTGAAGGTACCTATTTTACGATGACTGACTATAGAGATGTCTTCAAAGGTAGCTCCCTGGAATGTGCACGTTATATGACCAGAGATATAGGGATAGCCTGTATCCCAACGGAGACCTTCTATAGTCAGCAGCATCAGCATATTGGCCAGGGCTATGTCCGGCTCTCATTCTGTAAAAGCGACGAGATGTTGCACGCTGTAAAAGAACGCCTGACTAGACTACACAGGCAATAGATGTATAAAGACCAGATCGCCAGAGAAGGTGGCAACCTCTCTGACGAGCTGGCCTCCCTGCAACGTTCAACTCCTCAAAAGGTCCGTCCTACCTCCTAGACGCATAGCTTCTATCCTTTCTTATTACTTAGCTTCACGGTGATTATTCACGTTCCTTCTTATTTTGCAACCATCGCCTCCATGAGAGCAAATAATGCTCATCTTTGGAGAAAATTTCCTCAAGAAAGCCCATCATGCGCTTTGTCTTTTACACTGTAGTTACACAACATGTGACTATTAACAAAAATGAAGCTTTCATTTAAATATTTTATGTACTTTTGAGCATTTACGAGCGCCAAGCAGTGCTTGACATGTTTCGCATTTTATGTTAGAATTCCCTACGTAGAGTAAGAGTTGTCTTCTACGCTCGACACCTTTTTCACTCTATGAGGAATGCAAGTACCAGACCATTAAAATGAAAAATTGTTGCGTGCTTGTGAGATGATGTTACACACGCGCTTAACAATTTTCCAAGGTTGTACCCAACATGTTGGCGGCAAACTGAAATATCAGAATCTCTCAGAATCCCTCAGAAAGTGTCAGAACATATCAACAGAGCTGTTGCAACGGTCTTATGGAGTGATGGACTTTCAGGGTAGACTTGCGTGCGAATCTTCATTATGGAGATTCACAGAGAAAAAAAACCGGCTGAAGTAGATAGGTTTTTCGTACCTTTTATCACTATTCTGAACGGAGTTCCTTTACAAACCTCTTACAATGTTATACAATGCAGACACAATGTTTTCTAGTGTATGCTTCTCAGTCGGTTCTTACCCTGGTTGTTTTATCAGGAGACATTGTTAGTTCGTTATTAAGCAAAGTTATTGGTTAGTAAGGAAGTGAGCGAAACAAAATGAGTGAACTGTTGACCGTATCGGAAGTTGCCCGCATTCTTCGTGTTGATGACACTACTGTACGCCGTTGGGTAAAACAAGGTGCTCTTGAAGCAGTCGTGTTGCCACATGTAAATGCCCGTCAAGCCTATCGTGTGCGCCGTAGTACCTTAGAGAAGTTGATTGGGTCGCCTGTTGAAATGGCAGAGGCCGAAGTCAAGTAAACTCAAGAAAACTACGGGATTGTCCATGGAGTGGGTATACCTTCTCCTTTCCAATCCTAACCTGTATCTGAATGCTTGTAGAAAAATCTATCGATGTGCTGGTCACTGGCTTCCAATGCGATGAGCGAGGTCACAATGCACTGCGGGAGGTCTACCGCTACTAGCTTGGTACAGGATGGTGCGTAATCAAACCTGGATGCTGCAAAAGGTATCGGGTACTGGCGGTTCCCGTACCTTCTGACAGCAACACAACACAGCGCTGTCAGAAGCTTCTCGCAGGCGTCATGCCCTGAGAAAACGAGAAGCTTCTGACAGCGCTGTACTATGTGATAGCCTTTGACGCTAGCTTTGAGCTAGCAAGTTGTTGAGTCGGTTCACGAATGCAATAGGGTCATCCAATGTTTCGCCACTGCTCAGTACTGACTGATCTAGGAGAACATTTGCCCAATCGGTAAAGCGCGTCTCATCTGCCTCGTCCTTGAGCTTGAGAATGATAGGATGTTGCGCATTGATCTCCAAAATCTGTTTGTCCTGCGGCACACTTTGCCCATTGGCCTCTAATAAACGTTTCAAGCTGGGATCTATACCATAATCACCCAGCACGAGACAAGCCGGTGAACTCGTCAAGCGTGTGGTAGTGCGCACGTCCTTAACTTTCTCACTAAGAACGTTCTTCAGGCGCTCAACAAGTTCTCGCGCCTCATCAGCGGTTTTCTGTTGTTCCTGCTTCTCCTGCTCATCCTCCAACTTGCCCAGATCAACTTCACCTTTGGCGACGGACTGTAGCTGGGTTCCGTTGAACTCGCTAAGCTCAGATCCAATGAAGTGATCGACTGGGTCGAAGAGCAATAGGACCTCGATGCCCTTCTTTGTGAAGATTTCCAACAGGGGGCTGTTCTTTGCAGCGGCATAGCTGTCGGCAACCAGGTAATAGATCTTATCCTGGCCCTCTTTCATGCGGCCAACGTACTGTTCTAGAGAGACTTCCTGTGTCTCACTGCCAGAGCTAGTCGAGGAGAAACGCAGCAATTTGTAAAGCGCTTCACGGTTGCCATGATCTTCGATTAATCCCTCTTTCAGGACAGAGCCAAAGACCTTCCAGAGAGTAGCATATTTCTCAGGATCATTGCTTGCCGTATCGTTCAACAGGCCCAGTACCTTTTTGACGGCATTGGTGCGCATCGCATCAATGAGCTTATTCTGCTGCAATAGTTCGCGCGATACGTTTAAAGGCAGGTCGTTGGAGTCCACGACGCCACGCACAAAGCGCAGATAACGCGGCATCAACTTTTCGGCATCGTCCATGATAAACACGCGGCGCACGTACAGTTTTACGCCATGATGCCGTTCACGCGTCCACATATCGTAGGGAGCACGAGCAGGGATGTAGAGCAGTAGGGTGTACTCTTGTGTTCCCTCCATCTTGCTGTGTACGTATGCCAGCGGGTTATCGAAGTCGTGCGAGATGTGTTTATAAAATTCGTGATATTCTTGCTCAGTAATCTCACTCTTTGAGCGTGTCCAGAGGGCAGAAGCCTTGTTAACAACTTCGTCTTCATCCTTGTCCTGGGCCTCGCTCTTCATCGCGATGGGTAACATGATGTGGTCGGAATATTTACGGATAATTGAGCGCAATTTGTAACCACTGAGCAGCTCGTCCTCCTCTTCGCGCAGGTGTAGCACTACCTCAGTTCCGCGCGCGGGCCTCTCAACCGTTTCGATGGTGTATTCGCCCTGACCATGAGACTCCCATCTCACACCCTCACTCGCCTGCAAGCCTGCCTGACGTGTGATCAGCGTTACCCTATCGGCAACAACAAAGGAGGAATAAAAGCCCACTCCAAACTGACCAATCAGATTGGCATCTTTCTGTTTATCACCTGTCAACGACTGAAAAAACTCGCGTGTTCCCGACTTCGCAATGGTTCCAATATGCTCCACTACCTCGGCGCGGCTCATACCAATACCATTGTCAACAACAGTAATCGTACGTGCATCCTTATCATAACTCACGCGAATTTTAAAATCAGCGTCGCGCTCGTAAAGCGAAGCATCAGACAACGCGTCAAAACGTAAACGATCAATAGCATCAGACGCATTAGAGATTAGCTCACGCAGAAAGATCTCTTTATTAGCCCAGTGTTTCCTTATGTGTTTCTACCGTCATAAATATGTACCTCCGCAGTAATCGTCAGGGCAGTGTGCCATGCGGCTTCACTGCCTCTTGAGGTTGCTTTCCTGGTGACAAAGACTCTTCATATCAAGCAAGGTAAGAATAAAGCCTTCCGGTAGTATATATCACAACAAATATTAGAATGACGTAAGAAAACTATTAGAGATGTGTTGGAGGCATTGTTAGCTACACGCTATTTCTGTGGCGGCGGACGCGGCAGCCCGCCTCTATATTCCATGGACCAGCTCTATTGCCCGCCAGTGTACAATACTCAATTGTCCCCTGGCCTTGAGAGCGTACTATGATCCCATAGTGCTTGCTGTCATTAACCTGGCATTGGCGCACAACGGGGTTGCCGCCCTGTGCGATGGCCAGTCCTGCTGTACCATTGGCAATGATATCGCAGTCCTCGATCGTTCCGCGTCCATGCTCATGAACATAGATGCCAGCCTGTATCCCATCATGAATGCGACAGCGGCGAATAAATGGATTTCCACCTTGAATGATATTGATGCCCGCGCTAACGCAGGACATAATATCGCAATTTTTGATGGTACCTTGTCCGCGCGTCCGTATCAGAATGCCGAATTGTAATTCGTCATGAATAACGCAGTGCTGTATCAGGGGATCGCTACCTTGACTTATGCCTATGCCTGCGCGTGTATTTTGGTAGATATCGCAATATTCTATAGTACCGCGTCCGTATTCCTGGATGAAGATGCCAAATTGTCTGCTATCGTGAATTTTACAGCGCCTCACTACTGGCGTACTGCCCTGCATAATGCCAATACCTGCACGTACGTTTTGATAGATATCACATTCTTCTATGATACCTTGCCCATGATCATGAACCGAGATGCCGCTATGCTCTCCATGGTGAATGCGGCAGCGGCGAATAATGGGATTGCCATCCTTACTGATAGCGATAGACGAGCGAGCATTCGTGTGAAGTTCACAGTCTTCTATTGTGCCCCGGCCATCGTCATAAACGAAGATGCCAACAATACAGTGGTGGATGGTACAGCCCCGGATGAGTGGCTCTGCCGCAGCATGATGAATGGCAATGCCCCCTAGCGACTCGCTAGAAATGTCACAATCGGACAGCTTTAATTGCCCGCTGGAAATATTGACGGCACAATGCCCGTTTGGTCGAGCGCTCACCTTGCTACGCAATGTCAGACCACGAATAACAGCGGAACTGGCAGACATCTGCACGCAGCTTGCATCGACGTTTTCTACAATAATCTGTTCACGTGGCCCGTCACCTACAATCTTGAGCTGTTTATGGAGCACGATGCCTTCTTTATGGCATCGCCAATCCTCGTGTAGTCTCCCCTTCCGTGCTGATCAACAATAATTGACGTGCGGAGCTTGAGTTCGGCTATGTGCGGTGAGGCTGGTGCCTGATAACTGACACGCAGTGGTTGTTGGATGGCTTGTGCGATACGCTGCAATTCTTGCTTCACATCTTGCATCGTTGCCGGTCTCTTTTCCTTGGCCATCTCGGCCATCCCCGTAATGAGCGTCTCTAATGCACGACCAGTTGAAGAATAAGGTTCCAGGATAAGGGGAGGCAGATGGAATGGATCTTGTTGAGGATCGTAGCCGGACAGCAACTGGTGTAGTGTTACGCCAAGGCTATAGATATCGGCCTGTTCTGTTGTTTGAGCACGTCCATATTGTTCGGGGGCTGCGTAGCCTGGTGAGCCAAGCGCCTGGGTATCCTTTGTCTGCCCTGGCTTGAAGAGACGCGCAATGCCAAAATCAATGAGGTAGAGATGATTATCAGCTGTGATCATCACATTGGCAGGTTTCAAGTCGCGGAAGATGATGGGAGGTTGGCGTGTATGCAGATATCCTAATACAATGGCGAGTTGAATACCGATGTGAAGTACTTCAGAGACAGGGAGTTTGCCACCGGAGATATTTTGCAAGCGTGAGGCCAGTGTCTCCCCCTCGATATAATCCATGACCAGATACCAACGTCCATTAACTTCAAAGTGATCATAAATGCGCGGCAGATTAGGATGCATCAGGCTTGCCAGCAAGACAGCCTCGTGCTTGAAGGCTAGCGCCTCCTGCTGAAGTTCCAGGGGGGATTGACTTTCCTGGTTCATCTCTTTGATGGCACGCGCTACATTCTCTAAATGGATATCTTCGGCTTTGTAGACGGCCCCAAAACCACCCTGGCCTACTTTAGCCATAACACGAAAGCGTTGATTGAGTACGTAAGGGGTTGCGATTGAGCCGATGGGAGCTGACTGGCGATTGTGGTTGTTATAGCGCATGGGGTATCCGCAAGCAGGACAAAATTTTGCCTCTGCTGGATTAGAGGCACCGCAGGAGATACACTTACTTGCGGATAGCGGCATAACTTCTTCTCTCTTTTCGCACAGCATAACTTTCTGGAAGGTTCTCTTTTGACAATAGCATAGCAAGTAAAAGACTGTCAATGAGGCTAGCCACACTCCACGAGTTACTTGCTTCACAATCGGCGGGTAAATGGCAAAAAAAGGTGAGCTACGAGGGGAAGTCGATCAGTAATACTCATCGACCTCTCCTCGTAGCTCCCATTCTTTCATCTGCTATGACGAATTGGTTGTACTAGGTGACAGTCTGGCTAACCACCTTGTACAGTGGAATAACCAGGTTTGCCATCAAAGGTATAAAGGTTTTCGGTTTTGATAAAATCGTATCCGGCCTCTTGCACGCGCTGTAAAAGCGAGACGACCTGTGCATGTGTCACCTTAGAGCTGTGATCGGGTGCCATAAAGCGACAGCGCCAATGGTCCGTGCAAAACGTATCCGGCAAACCGTGTGGCCACACTTTAGCGCCACGATTAGCGACCAATTGCAACTCAAGACCTTCGCCGCTCACCTGCTTAAAGGTCTCACCCAGTTCTTCAGCGCTACCACTGCTCCAATCCAGGTAGACATCAACACCGACGAGGTCTTTCTTTTCCTCTATCGGCGTCCTGGGTCTCCGTAAGCCTGCAATCACTTTGGGTTGGGCACTGTAATTGACGGGTGTCAGTTTTTCGGGTAACTGACCAAGACGGGCAATAATCGCGTCCGCAAAGTCGCTAGTACCGACTTTGTGCTTGCTCACACTCTTTGTATAAATGTCGTAGGTGTGGATGCCCTCCTCAACCGTACGCAACCAAGCATTATGGGCGAGCGCGGCCACATCTGGCTGATTGATATGTACTAGCATCATCACGGCACCGAGGAAGAGACCCGAAGGGTTGGCCAGGTTCTGACCAGCGCGGCGGGGTGCAGAACCATGAATAGCCTCAAACATCGCAAAGCGATCACCAATATTTGCTGAGCCAGCCAAGCCAACCGAACCAGCAATCTGTGCCGCCACATCTGACAAAATATCTCCGTACAGATTAGGCATCACAACAACATCAAAGGCATGTGGTGTATCTGCGAGCTTGGCAGCTCCGATATCAACGATCCATGTCTCGTTCGTGATATCAGGATATTCCGCAGCGATCTCATCAAAAACTTTGTGGAACAAACCATCCGACTGTTTCATGATGTTGTCTTTCACGAAACAAGTCACCTTTTTGCGGTTATGACTGCGTGCATACTCAAAGGCGTAATGGATAATTTTCTCGCTACCGGGACGGCTAATGAGCTTCAGGGTCTCCTGCATCTCTTGCGTCTGTCGATACTCGATGCCGCTATAGAGATCCTCCTCATTTTCTCGTATAATCACCACATCCATGCCAGGATGCTTGGTATCAATGAAGGGATAATAGGCAACGCAGGGACGAATATTGGCATACAGTCCAAAAGCGGAGCGTACAGTGACATTCAGGCTCTTATAACCCCCACCTTGTGGGGTCGTGATCGGAGCCTTCAAGAATACGCGGGTACGGCTCAGTGACGCCCACGCGCTCGGCTCAATGCCAGCGCTAATGCCACGAAGGTAGACCTTCTCGCCGACTTCGATCTCCTCAATATCGATACGAGCGCCAGCCGCTTGCATAATTTTCAGGGTTGCATCCATAATTTCAGGACCGATGCCATCGCCACGTGCTATTGTAATGGGTACATTTTGTGCCATAAACGTGTCTCCAAACGTTCTTTTTTTCTGGCGAAAATCCTTTCTCAGTATAGCATAAGTACAGCAAAGACGCGATAGATCTAGGACATGTTCTTATGTGCATATCAACTATAAAAAAATGATGATCAACGTTGTATCTCTACTAAATACGGAAAGAGGAAGCAGTGTTTCCTGCTTCCTCTTCTTCCTGTTGGGACTTTTGCTAGTGCATATGCACGCACCTAGCTGGCTGTCAGCTTAGATGGCACTGTTTTAGAGAACGAGGCTATCTGCCATGCCGGGACCATGCTGGTATCGACGGCATATAACATGTCTGCCCGGACTTGCTCAATACTTTGATTACCATTTACCGTCACCAGCTTGTACTGATCGCTATAGTAATCGAGCAAACGAATTGTCTCATTAAAAAAGATGGTAAGCCGTTGCTGTACCGCGTGTCCCGTATCATCTGAACGTTGATACAACTCACTCCCGTCAATGTCACAGATGCCGTGCACTTTGGGCGGGCGGGAACTTATATTGTAAACATGTTGATGGGCCTGGCAAATATACCTGCCAGATAATCTTCTTAACAAGACCTCGCGGGGCACTTCGAGATGAATAGCCAAATCAATCTGTTGTCCAACGCGTGCTAAACCATGATCTAGTGCTTCTGCTTGTGAGAGTGTACGTGGAAAACCATCCAGGAGAAAGCCCTCGACATTATGTAATGCTTCCATATATTCCAGCATCATGGCGACCGTCAGCTCATCAGGAACCAACTCCCCACGATCCACATAAAATTTGGCCTTCATCCCTAAGTCGGTCTTGTCCTTGAATGCTTTACGGAACAGATCACCACTAGAAACATGGCACATACCAAGAACAGACGAGAGCTTCTCTGCTTGTGTCCCTTTTCCTGATCCTTGTGCACCAATCAAAACAATATTCACATTTCCCTCCCGTTGAAAGTTGAAAAGACGCGTCATTGAGTCCACTAGAAGCGGGGATGACAGACTTCGCGCTAGCACTACTAGAGAACGACGAAACAGCCCCTAAGGGCTACGATGTAGAGCTCTTATGATATCCCTACATCCCATAAAGCAACGTTGAGATTGTGCGGCACGGGGATATAATACGTTCCCCCTCGATCGCCGGTTTCAATTGAGGGCTAGATTACGCCACAGCACCAAGCCCCATGAGCGTTCTGTGTGTATGGAAGATTTAGCCATGAGATGACTTTTTCCTATATACTATAGTACCATAAATTTTTGCCTTTTGCACTACTATTTCTACCCATTTTGACGAACAAACCGGCAACTTAGCAAATTTGCTTGCCATTTCAACGTGCTGATTACAACACGGAAAGCTGCTTGTTCATTCCCCATGAGTACTAGGGCATCCCTTGTGGTGTAGGGATACCTTGTAAAGGATGTTCAGTCTTCATCCATTGATACAGTTAAACCCATGCTATTGTCAGAGGGGTTATAATTGGAGTAATTATTAAAGAAAACTCCCTCTACAAACAAACGTCGAGATTGGCCTGACTAGCGCTTGGGCATTTTTCTAGCGGGGGGAAGCGCGCTCATTGTGTTGATTGGAGAATGGGTAGATGGTTGTTACGTCGCGTCTACGTGAGCTATTGGCTAGTTCCGACCTAATTGTTGCACCGGGGGCTTATGACGCCCTGAGTGCTCGTCTGATCACCCAGGCTGGTTTTCCGGTAGCCTATATGACCGGTTTTGGTACCGCCGCTAGCATGCTTGGTCAGCCCGATGTGGGACTGGTGACCATGAGCGAGATGGTGCATCGTGCTGCGGCTCTGACCTCTGTGATGGGAGACTGCCCACTGATTGCGGACGCCGATACTGGCTATGGCAATCCTATCAACGTGCGCCGCACACTGCGCGAGTATGAGCGTGCCGGGGTCGCTGCAATCCATATTGAAGATCAGGTCTGGCCCAAAAGATGTGGACATATGGAGGGTAAACGCGTCATCCCGCTGGAGGAAATGGTCCAGAAGATTCGCGCAGCAGTCGATGCGCGCGAGAACCCTGACTTTGTCATTATTGCACGTACTGATGCTAATGGCGTCTATGGCTTAAAAGAGGCGATCCGCAGAGCAAGAGCCTACCGCGAAGCTGGTGCAGATATGCTACTCATCGAAGCGTTGCGCTCGCCAGAAGAGATGTTTCTTGTCACTGAGACGTTTCGGGACATCCCTCTCGTCTTCAACTGGGTTGAGAGCGGCAAGACGCCTCTTCTATCCCTGGATGAGCTTCATCGTCTGGGTTTCAAACTCGTCCTTTTCTCGGTGAGTCTGCTTTTTGCGGCGACGTACAATGTGTTGCTATTACTTGAACTGCTCAAACAGGGACAAACATCAGCATCATTCGCCTCCCAGATGGTGACGTTCTCACAATTTACCGAACATGTAGGATTGCCGGAAATTGAGGCGCTGGAACGTCGCTACGGCCTTGTCCGGTAGAGGAAGAAGAAAACTGTAGATGCGCAATTCATCGCATCTTGCTCGCCAAATATATCCGTAGATGCGCAATTCATTGCGCCAGGGCTACAACCAAAGAAAATAGGCGCAATGAATTGCACATCTACGGAATGTGTCTACCGCTCTCCTCTCTGCAAAAATTTGAGGTGCCCCTCATGATGAGATAGCGATCCAGTCTTCTAACCGCTGTGGTCGCTATGGTATACTTCATTCAGCATTGCATATTTTTAATAGCGGTACTTAAACGAGGAGCGTGAGCCATGGCAGCAGATCCACAAAGAATACAGTACATGTCAGTAGAAGAGTACCTTGCATACGACCGTGCAAGTGACGTGAAACACGAATATATCGATGGCTACTTAGTAGCTCTTGCAGGCGGAACAACAGCACATAATCATCTCACAATAAACATGACTGTGCTATTAAGAGAGCACTTGGGACACAGCAGTCCTTGCCGAGTGTATGCTAGCGATATGCGCGTCTTAGCAACGCAGAAACGCTATTTTTTCCCGGACGTAGTGGTTTCGTGTGATGTTACTGATCATACTGAAGAGAACGATATACTATACCAGCCGCGTCTCATCGTCGAAGTTCTATCTCCCAGTACAGAAGCTAAGGATCGTGGCATGAAGTTTGCGTTCTATCAGCAACGTCCAAGCCTGCAAGAATATGTGCTTGTGAACACGCAAGTCCAACGCGTTGAAGTATATCGGCGACAACCCGAAGGAGCATGGCTGTACCAGAGTTATGCAGCGAGCCAGCAATTGGTGCTAAGTAGTTTGAATGTCCAGTTTCCTCTGTCTGCGCTCTATGCTGGATTGCGCATCCCTATAGAGGATGTAGCAGAGGATGTGTAGTGGGTGCATGGTGCTGTAGATCTCAGACAAGCTCATAATTTCCATACTTTGGCGTTTTGGAATATTACTTCAGTTGGATTGTTAATGTCTGGTACAGTCACACCTATCCAGCCATGAGTATTGATGGCACCATATACGACAGTAACGCGTTGATGGTTGACATATAGCTCGATGATCTTATCATGGACGACGGCTGCAACTAGGTTAGTCTGATTCAGCCCCTGATGGGTAGCTAAACTGGAGCCATAGGCAAGCACGAGATGGTAGGTGTTAGGAGCATTAGCGTAGACCCTGTATGAACCATCCTGGTTGATGGCAAATTCATATGCTGTTGTCCTTTAATGGATCATCGAGTACTGGAGACATATTGTTTGGAGGATAAGCTACTGATGACACTTTAAAGAAATTTTGCACAGAGCGCTGACCCATGCCGAAGAGGCTAGGGATACAAGAGGACTCTAGAAGAAGCACTATCACAAGCAGTGTCAAGATGCGCTTATCTCTCCTAAAACCTGTCTTTCTCCTATAAACAGATAAAATGACTTTTTCTTCTCTGGGAGTAGTATCGACCAGAAAAGTACTGGTGAGGACTGACGATACATCACTTATTACTGCTACTGTGGGTATGCCCTTGGGGAAAAATGTTGCCGATGAGGAAAAATATTCTAATAGTAGCCGATGCACAAAGATATAGCCTCCTCCCACCCTCCGTAACAGAATGCGCTCAGTGGCATAATCGAGGAAGTGTACGTAATTCCAGGGTAGAGCCTTGGCTCGCCAAAGGAAAAGACGCAACACTACATGCTTGATACAGGCGATGCCCCCATTCAATAATCCAAAAAACAATCCTATAGAGACACCAGCTATTCCTCCAATGAAGACCTGATTGCTGGGGAACTGCGTGATTCGTGAGGAAGATACCTGAATGACAGTCAGTAGAATCGCTATATTATATATAACACACATAACTAATCCAACAATCAGTGAAACTATTTCTCCATTATAGAGAGAACGCCATATCCCCTGGTTTGGCTTGACAGAGGAGCGTGTTTCTAACTGTCGGTGCGACACTCCTCCGTAAGTCAGCGCTATAATAAGCCCTGAGACACATCCAAGAGCTGCCAGATAGATATCAGTACGTATACCTAGCTGTACCAAGTTGCTCGTCGCTGTAAGTAGCCATAATATGAGACCAATACAAACCATAAATATTCCAACAAGTGCTCCACGACGTGCGGCATACCATATTCTCTGCTTGGATACCATCGATCTGCGAGCATCCAGATTTCTCTGAGTGAATATATAAATTACAATAAAACATATAGACTCAGGTAATATCATAATAATCAAACACGTTAAAATGAACACGACAAAAAAAAGCCAGTAATTGTCACTTCGGAATAGCGAGGCAAAACCAGAAAGAATTTGTGAGATGGATGGACTAGCAAGAGATAGTGTGAGTGCTCCCAGAGGCCCACCAATAATAGACGCAAGTGCAGTGAGCCGAACATTTTCCCATGACCAAGCTATTACTTCAACAGTGCTTAGCTCTGTACTTTTGATGTGGAACAAGCCGATGAGTGATCCAAGGATCTGGCCTATCACCGATCCGATGACTAACCCAGCCGCTATTGTAGGCCAAGGAATAGAAGTATAGATGATAGAAATGATCGAATTAGATACCAGAAGTAGTATCCAGTTTAATATGACTCCAATCACAGCACCAATCAGCCCACACAATAATCCACCAGCTATTCCTCCTGCAAGAACGCTATATATATAGCGTTGCCACATCTTCGGCAACCAATCAGGTTGCATCTGTTCAAGATAGAACACGGTCTGACTCTGCCGTTTCATTTGCTGCGCTAGGTAAGTAAGCCAGTGGATTGTCTGTTCGGGTGTGTAGCGCTTGGAGGCACCACGGCGTTTGAGCATATGTTGCACGTAGAGGGCAAAGATGCGATCTCGTTTGGCTTCTATGGATGTCAATTTACTGATCTCACTGGGAGATGTTCCCTTGTAAGCGAACAGCAGGATGGTGAGCATGAGGGGCGTCGTCGCCAGTTCGCGCAGGTCCTCCTCATCTTGGCGTAGGGCCTCTCGCAATACTTCTGCCTGTTCTCCTGCACTTTCCAGATAAGCATCAATTTGCTCCTGTGTAAGTGGCTGGATCTCTACAGCAGTTTGCAGACGAAGCTGCGTAGGCTCATTGAGATACTCGGTGCTACGGCAACAAACCACGATCTGTACATCAGGATGCGTTTGCCGGTAGTTGTTGATGGCCTCTATGCACTCCTTACGTGCCTCTGGTGCCACCTCGTCTAGCCCATCGAGCAATAATAGCAGTTGATCCTCGCTGACCCATGACTGCCCAATCCGGTGTGGCACCTCGTAACGAATACTCAGTTCCTCAACTAGCCAGTTGCTTAGAGCAGTCCGTTTCTTCGCCCAGGAGGATAGGTTGAAGATCACGGGTATGGGAGTGCTCTCATCGGTTCTTGCACGGTCAAGTAGGTCTCGTGCCAGCTCAAGCAACAGTGTCGTTTTGCCAGCGCCAGGCTCGCCCAGGATGAGTAAGCCACTTTCTGTTTCGTTGTAGACCTCGGTGATGCGTGTGCCGGTTGGCAACGGTTGCGTAGGCCGGTCTACTTCTTGAAGGAGCAAGCGCCAGGGATTGTCCAGCACATCTGTCTTTTCCTCCAGCCCTAGCGCCATCAGTGCAGCACCATGGAGCGATTGTTCCAACACGCCAGCAATCCAGGTGGTGTGGACTCGTTTAAGCATGCGCTGGCGATTGCGGTTAGGTGGCATGGTATGCGCTCGTGTGCTGAGCGTTGTGCGTGCCCCTGGCATGGTTGACATGGACTGGGATGGTGTGGAAGTCGATCGAAGTTGCTCAATAGCGCTGCGGATACCTCTGGCAATATCCCGCAATGCGGCATCCCGATTCTCCCACTCGGTAATGGCTCTGCTGTCACGCGGTAAGCATTGCAAGTGTGCAAAGGGCGCGCTCTCCCAATCGACTGGCCGCAAAATAATGGGAATGACCTGGACCTCGCCGTTTTGTTTGCGTTCCAGGGCACGTTGCATCTCGACACCATAGCAATACTCGGATGCTAAGAAATCAGGACTGATGAGCAAGAGGATGAGCGAGGCTGTCTCTAGATGCTCGTCAATACTACGTGCCCGATCCTCACCAGGAAGAATCTTGTGGTCGTGCCAGTCAGCCAGCAATCCTTGTCGTCGTAAGAGGCTGAGATGTGCCTCTAACTGCTGGCGCAATGGCTCATCTTCATGGGCATAGGAAATGAAGACAGAGTGTCGTATCCCTGAGTTTCTTTTTTGTTCATCCATTGTCTTGCACCCTCCACCAGGAAGCCACTCCTGCTTTATGTGACACCTTGTTCTATAAGTTGCTTGGGTAGAAACGCATTACAGGTAGATAATGGTAAGCAAACCTGCTATTGTGCACTCACTAAATTTAATCGTTGATAATTTTTAATATGCCCGTATAGTAACAGGGGTCAAATACCGTGTCAAGTGCGCTTGATCTACAATAGAAAATTTGATATATGCACCATTCTTGGTTTGGTACCTCATCTAGGTAGTCTTACCATTCGATCATCATCCATACATTTTCACGGGTAGAAAAATGTCCACCTCTTCTATTGAGATTGATAAGCACTTATGACTATAATCTATGGTGGAGTATCATCCTGAACGCACTATCTCACCAAATAATGATATAAAAAAAATGCCGCAGTTACAAGAAAGGAATCATATGAGCTACGACATAAGGAACAAACAAACATCCGGGTCTCATGAAGGACCAAACAATAGGCAGCCGGGTACAGCCACGCAACAAGATCAGGAGGTCTCAGAGTTTCAGGAGAGGGGTAAGCTCATTGAGGAGTATGTGACACCTGGGCTTGCTGAATTTGTCGGGACATTCGTGTTTGTCTTCATTGGTGCTGGGTCAATCATTACGAACGTCTCCACACGGGGTGCAATTGGCCTGCTAGGTATCGCTCTGGCACATGGGCTGGCACTCTCGATGGTTGTCTCTGCTTTCGGTGGGACTTCGGGGGCACATATTAATCCTGCCGTTACGATTGGGTTTATGGTGACAAGGCGTATTACACCTGATCTAGGAATTGTGTATATTGCAGCACAGCTGGCTGGTGCAACCCTGGCCGGATTCCTGCTCCAGGCTATTTTCCCGCAAGCTGTGTGGCAAGCTGCCCAACTTGGTACGCCTGCCCTGGCTCCAGATGTCTCCTTTGGCACTGGTATTCTGGTTGAGACGATCTTGACGTTCTTTCTGCTGCTGGCCGTTTTTGGGACGGCTGTTGACGAGCGAGCGCCGAAGATTGGGGGCTTTGGTATTGGCTTGACGGTGCTGGTAGATATCCTGGTCGGTGGACCTCTGACAGGGGCGGCGATGAATCCTGCGCGCACGTTTGGTCCTGCGTTGGCTGGTGGCTTCTGGCAGAACAATCTTGTCTATTGGATCGGGCCGATTCTCGGTGCTGTTCTGGCGACGCTCTTCTATGAGTATGTGATTTTGCGTTGGCGGAAGCGTAAGGATGATGATCAGCGTCCGCGTCGGCAATTTATGTCGCTTAATTCATTTCGCAGCCAGCATTTTCAATAAATGCCACAGGTTTATAGCCCTCCGAGTATCCCTCCGAGGGCCTATTTGGCTTATCTCATCCCAATTACTTTTCGCGTCCCAAGCGAGGTCTCTCACCAGGCTTTGGCTCCAATGCGGGCTGCTCATCAATCAGGCGTAACGCTTCGGCAAGAGCGCGTTCGAGTTGGGGATCAATGCCGTTGGCATAGTCCTGGGGGGCTATATCAACTTCGATATGGGGATCTGTGCCGTAGTTCTCTGCGTGGTGAGGGTGCCATCGACCAAGCGGTGTCGTGGCGAGATGCCGATTACACCACCCCAGGTACGCTTGCCAACCAGAGGGCCTAAACCCATCAGTTTGAAGCTGTGGCAGAAGATGTCACCATCAGAACCGGCGTGCTCGTTAGTAAGCGCGACCATTGGACCGCGTGGCGACTCACTGGGGTAGGGATCGGGTTGTCCCCAGCGCGGAAAGCTGTACCCTATACGGCGACGCGCCAATTTCTCTAGCAGCAATCCAGAAACGTGTCCGCCACCGTTCCAACGGACATCGACTAGCAACGCCGGATAGTCATATTCAGCCAAAAAGCTACGATGGAACTCCGCATAACCGTGCGCGCTCATGTCAGGGATATGTATATAGCCTACACGCTGCTGTGAGACCTCGTGCACATAGTGACGGTTGCTCTCAACCCACTCACGATAACGAGTGGGCCATTCGTGTCCTAACGCTTTCACTACAATCGTGCGTGTCTCTTTCGTCTCAGCAGACTCGATGGTCAGTTGCACTTCATGTCTGGCCTGATTCACCAGTAATTCTTGTGGTGTACGCTCAGGACTGACGCGCTGCCCATTGATAGCCAGTACCGCATCACCTACCCCAACGTTCAATCCAGGAGAGGTGAGTGGCGAGGTCTCATGGCTATTCGTCGTGTCACCTTTCACAATCTTTGCGATACGGTAGCGCTGATTTTCGCTATCATAGGACCAATCAACACCTAGAAACCCCTGGCTATAATACGGACGATGACGATATTCACCGCCAGACTCATAAGCATGCGAGGTGCCTAGCTCTCCTTGCAGCTCCCACAGTAAGTCTGACAATTCGGAACGAGAACTGACACGCTCAACTAATGGAGCGTACTGTTGATAGATCGCATCCCAATCCACACCGGACATATCCTCAGCCCAGAATTGCTCGCGCTGCAAACGCCAGGCTTCAGCAAACATCTGCTTCCACTCCGCAGGTGGATAGACTGATACCTTCACGCGATGCAGATTGATCCAACCGGTTTCACGACTCGTGCGATCACTATGCTCTTTCGGCTTCTCACCGGCCTTCAACACGCGCAGGCGATAATACGCACGGTAGAGTAAGGTTTTACTATCCCGCGAAAGCTTAAACTCACTTACACTATCTAGCAAGCGTTCGCTCTTATAGTTTTCAAAGTCATAAGCCTCGATGATACCTCTGGGTTCTGGCTTTTCCATCTGCTGCTGAGTGGGAAGCTCAACCGGAAATGAGAGGAATAATGCCTTGCCTTTGATACCATAGATTGCAGAATAGCGCCCTTCATTGACCGGGAATGGCAAGACGCGTTCATGAATGTCCTCTAGATCAATCTCGATAGGCTCAGGTTTTTTCTGCTCCTCGTCCCTCTCTTCATCCTTCTGCTCACTCTGCTCTTCCTGTGTAGCCTCTGCGACCTTTTCCTCATTCGCTTTCTCTTCAGCTTTTGCTTCTTTCTCTTTTTTCTTCTCCTTGTCCTTGTCTCTCTCTTTATTAGTCAGGGACTTGGCTTCTGGAATAAAGGGTGAGCGTTGGTCTTTACGTAGGAGAATGATATAGGGCTTCACCCCGCGCGGAAAACCTAAATCGAACTGTAAGTTATCATAGACTGCATGTAGAATACGATAACCCAGGAAGTAGAGGTATTTTCCTTCAGGATCAAAGGCCGGTTGCATATCGTGCAGTATGGGATATGTCACCTGATGCGTCTCGCCACTCTCTATATTGCAGAGCTTAATCGCCGTTTGATGCGTAGAGAGCGCAAAACCATATGCCAACCAGCGTCCATCTGGCGACCAGGCGACCCCCATGATTCTTTGTGCATCACTGCGGTCTAATACACGAGTGGTGCCAGCTACTAAATCCACGAGGATGAGTTCATTGCGATGATTAGTAATGGCTAGCAGGTCATCCGTTGGGGAGACGTGGAGGCTAACGGCGCGGCCAAATTCACACTCTTCAAAGATCTTTGGCTCACTGGCGTCTTCGGGATGAAAGACCACCAGAGCTTCTCGGCCAAGGGCATCGCAGACTGCCAGCAGCCGTTGCCCATCGTTAAGCCACTCCAGGAAACGGTAGCGTACGCCATCAGGCTCACCATGCTGTAACACTGGCCCTTCCCAGTTTCCCATAGAGAAAGCC
>VBJK01000509.1 GCA_005879655.1 Chloroflexota bacterium
AGATCCATCTTGTGGACTATCATCAATCAGCAACACAGACCATTCGCTTAGCCGCACGTTTTGCTTATCAATGCTGTGGCAACTGGACTGTTCCTATGATTATCCGTACCAAGTCGGGCAGTGGTGGTGGTGGTCCAATTTCGAGCAGCACAGTCGGTGGTGGTGGTTATGGACACTCCAATGCCGGTGAGCAATGGTTTACCAATATTGCGGGCATGATTACCATCTGTCCTGCTACACCCTTTGACGCCAAAGGACTCCTGCTAGAGGCGGCACGGGCGCAATCGCCGGTCGTGTTCTTGGAACGTGGGCGTCTCTACCGTTCAGAGCCTCCCAAGGAGAGCGATGGCACGATCATCGCTGCGCTAGCCGAGTATTGGCATGTGCCTGAAGGCTATTATACATTGCCGATTGGTAAAGCGCGTCGTTTGCGTATCGGAGCGGGGCCGGTCAGCGTCGCAATTATTGCCTGGGGGACGATGGTGCTGGAAGCCTGTACAGCGGCTGCCAATATAGTGAAACGAGTAGGTGGTGCAATAGAGATCGTCGATCTGCGTACCTTAGCGCCATTTGATGAAGAGGCGGTGGCAACTGTCGTAAAGGAAGCCAACCGCGTCATGGTAGTAACGGAGGAAGCTGATCTTACCAGTTTTGGGCGGCATATTCATTCGTGGATTGTGCAGCATTGCTTCTATGATCTCGATGCTACTCCTGCCTTCATTTCTGCTGTGCCAGCACCTGCTGCTCCTTATAATGCCCCTGAAGAGATGGCCTTTTATCCATCAGCGAAAACCATTGAGCAGAAACTAGAGGAACTATTGGGCGAATAAGATACGGGGGGAAGAGGCGTCGCAATTCCGTAGTTGCGCAATTTATTGTGCCAGGGTCACAAACCGACAAAACATGCACAATAAATTGCGCGGCTACGGATATTCATGGAGGGCAGGGCGCAATTTTTTGCGCAACTGGGGAAGAGGCGTCGCAATTCCGTAGTTGCGCAAAAATGTGCTAGGGCCACAAACCGACAAAACATGCACAATAAATTGCGCGGCTACGGATATTCATGGAGGGCACGGCGCAATAAATTGCGCAACTACGGCTCTCATTGGCGCAAAAAATGACGGGCACCCTTCCCTGGCCGTTTCCTCGACGAATTGGATGGTCTGTGTTAGACTACGTCTAACAGTATAAGAGCGCGCCAGTAACTATGAGGAGGAGCAATTACTATGATAGCCTGTATGACATGTGGAAACGATGTAACGGGCAGAAAATTTTGTCCAGCATGTGGAACGTCTGTACATGCTGCCAATGCGTCGTCGGTGAGCACGGTCTATTGTCCGCGTTGTAATGGTATGGTGCAAGCGGGTGTGGCCTTTTGTATGCACTGTGGTTCTGCTTTACGGACGCACAATGCAGCGGCACAAACATTTCAGACTCCGCCACCGCCACCGCCACCAGCAACGCGTACCTGTATGGCCTGTCATGCTGAGGTGCCTATGGCTAATGCTTTCTGTACGAATTGTGGGCACGATATACGCGTGGGCATCTCCCAGCCAAATATGACCCCCGGCTCAATGGTCTATTGCAATAGTTGTGGTAGACAGAACACCGTAGGCGTGAGCTTCTGCGCAGGCTGTGGATCGCCCCTCAGAGCCAATTCAGCTGCATCAGCAGGACAGGCTAATTATCAGCCAGCAAGGCAGTATGCCCGGCCACCAGCACCATATCCACCACAACAACCAGTGCAGTATCAGCCGCAATATGCTCAGCAGCCGATGATGGGGCAAGCTCCTATGGCATTGCGTTGTCCTACCTGCATGGCACTAGCCCCTATGGGGACGCCGTATTGTGCTGGTTGCCGTACCAGCCTCGCAGGCGTGGTTCCTACACCGGCCAATATGCCTGCTCAGGGCCAGAAAAGCGGTGTCGGTGGTTTCTTGCAGAGTGGAGCTGGGCAGATGGCTATTGGTGCTCTGGGTGGTGCAGCGGCAGTCATCGGTGGGGAAATGCTCTTGCACGGAGTCGAAGACGTGATTAGCGATCGTGTAGAAGAGAATATGGAATTTGGCGAACGACACCACCATCAGCGCGATAAAGGTTTGTTGGGCAATTTAGGTCATCTCGCAGACGATATTGGTCTGTTTTAGCCAGGAAGAATGTATCCGGGGCTTACAACACTGAAGTTTCGCCCCGGCTATTTGTGTGCCATATGCTAGAGTTGAGTACCCAATTTGGCTACTTTTTCCTGTGTTTCCCTAAGATTTTCTTGCTACCGCGCAGCAAAGTGTTTATAATTGTATGGCAAGATAAAGCAATTTTTGTAATGCCGTAATGTAATCGCTCTATTTCAGTGCAACCAAGGCAGGGCCGCCATCGAAAAGGACCGCTCTGGAATGTAGCCAGAATAGGTGCCCTCTTCCCATGTACAGATGTAAGAGGCTGAGCGCCAATTATGCGCATGAATTACGAGCAAACCACGTTGCCTAATGGATTACGTCTACTTACTACCAAGATGCCTGGTATGCGTTCCGCTAGTATTGCCTTCTTTTTTGCTGTTGGGTCCAGATATGAGCAGGATCAGATGGCAGGGGTATCACACTTTATTGAACATATGGTGTTTAAAGGGTCTCGTCATTATCCGACGGCGCGCCTCATTTCGGAGGCGATAGAGGGAGTGGGTGGTGTTTTTAATGCGAGTACCGGAAAAGAATTGACAACCTATACAGCACGTGTCCCTGCCGAGTATTTACCAGAGGTACTTACTGTAATGGCGGACATGATACGTTATCCGCTCTTTGACCATCTTGAGATAGAAAAAGAGCGTAATGTTATAATTGAAGAACTAAGTGCAACACAAGATGATCCCCAAGAGTGGGTGAATCTGTTAGTTGATGAAGCAATGTGGCCCGGACAGCCGTTAGGGCGCGACGACGCTGGATCAATAGAGAGCGTATTGCAATTGCGGTATCAACATATGCTCGATTACCTGGAGACCTATTATCGACCGAATGCGTTCATTTTAAGTGTGGCTGGCAATATTGAGACGCAAGAGGTTGTACAGCTCACAGAGCGTTTGTTTGGCGATTGGCAGCCGCGTCCGTTCCCGCAATGGGTGGCCTGTTTGCCTGCGCGTGATGTCCCGCGTGTACGTATGATTAAGAAAGATACAGAGCAGACCAATATTTGCGTAGCGACATTGGGAAGCTCCTATACTTCGCTGGATTACTATACGTTTTTAATTATTAATGCGTTGCTGGGAGATGGCATGAGTTCCCGGCTCTTTCAATCGATTCGCGAAGAGCAGAGTTTGGCATATGATATAGGGAGTTATCTAAACTGTTATCATGAGACTGGCAGCTTTGTAGTCAGTGCAGGGATCGATCCTTCACATACCAAGGAGACGATAAATGCTATTATTACTGAACTTACACAGCTGTGCAATATTCCTGTGCCAGATGATGAATTGGAGCGTGTCAAAGCGTATGTACGCGGAGGGATACTTCTCGGACTAGAGGGAACACAGCAAGTTGCTGCTTGGTTGGGTAGCCAGGAATGTCTGCATGGTTGTGTACGCAATGTCGATGAAGTGATAGCCTATGTGAATAGTGTCACTGTACAGGACATTCAACGCGTGGCAAACATCTGCTTTGCTCCTGAATGGCGTCGCCTCGCTATCATTGGGCCAGATGAGATACGGCGGGCAAATTCCTTTGCAAAGTTACTTACAGGTATGTAAAGAGGAGACCGGTTTTATGGCGCAGATAACGCTTCGTGACTATTTGCAAGAGACTGAAGATGCTATTTCTCACAATCGTATTGAAGAGGC
>VBJK01000510.1:0-2318 GCA_005879655.1 Chloroflexota bacterium
AGACTTCGATCGGGCCATGGGGGTGCCTCCTTTCCTGTTCTCGACAAACAAGAGGAAAGCACGTCTCCATGGTCTTTTGCAAGCCTGTCTCCACGCGAAAAGGACGCCTTAAGCGATCACGGATGCTTGATTACGTTATTGGGGAGAGCGAGGCGCAGATCGGGGTCCCAGCCGACCATGAAGTTGTCGCTTGGCTCGCCACCAACTACCCTGAGCTTCGCAGCCGGGTTGAGGAGGCGCGCAAGCGTGCTCTCGATTTTCTGGTGAAACGTTACCTTAGCAAAGCTCTGGAGAGCGGCCTAGATCTGCTAGATCTCAGTTTCGAGAAACGGATTGAGCCGCTCGATCGCAAGCATTCTAGGGTAGTGATCTACTATGAGCTCTATTTACTCGAGTCCCTGATTCTATTGGGCTATGACGTTCCTGGCGGTGCTGTATCTGGATCTAACCGCGAAAATGTGTCAAAGCTTTTCAGTAAGGTAATTGAACGTTTTGTTGAGATCCGCTCGCTCCCGGAGAGCGACAGCTTTGGAGCAACCCAGATGCCTCGACCCTCCGTTTCCAAATTCTCTCAAAAAAGACGTTCCAAGGGAAAAGTCTTCATTCTTTCCTCGTTCAGGATCCAGGCCTCTGGGCTCAGTTCCTTCGAACTATGATTCTCTACCGCTTCTACACAGACCCGGGAGACGGCCCTGACGTCGATATTGTGGGTGTTCATGAGAGTGCGCTCTACTATTTGATTGAGGATCGCCGCGAGAGTGGACAAGAGATAGGGGATGCCCTTTGGGATCGTGTCGCCTTCAACCTGACCATCACAGCACGATCGATTGAGGCTTTGATCGATGTGTATGACTATTACCAATTGCTGACGCAGAAGGAGGAATCACCGAGGATGGTAGTTAGTGGTGACCTCGGGGCCACCATTGCCGATGCCGTCTACCCCTACGTCTCATCGAGGCTCCTCTCCAGCTTACCTGCTCAGCCAAGCTTGACTAGCGAGATCGATGTTCTGGACCTGCGACGGGAATTGATGGTCTTTGTGCGTAAGAGCAGCTTCGAGCGTCTTAAGGAGCATCTGGAGGATGCCTTAGAACCGTTGAAGGAGTGGGACGGGATCTCGCGTGAGCACATACTTGTGAAGTTTCTAGGAAAGAGCCCTGCCGAAAAGCTAGAGCGTGATAGCCAAGATGCCTACAAGCTGCTGGAGCAACTCGTGTGGCTTAATTTCTGTATAGGCGTGCGCCTGTTTCCTCTGCTTCTCGCAGAGTCTTCTATCTTCCAGTTTGCTGAGCAGGAGGACGTGACGCAGTTCCGGCGGGTCGAAGCCGATGAGGATAAGGGACGGCAGACATTGTCTGACCGCCTAAAGCTGGCCTTGCAAGAGCTAATGGCTAATGAGATCAGTATTGCTGAAACAAAGCCCAACGATCCTCCAAGCTATAAGGAGGTTGTTAAAAATCTCCTTGCGCAGCCGACCGCTCCTAAGGGAAAGGGGGAGTGACGCATGGCGTCGACGAAATTTTTGATGTATTCCTTTAAGGGGGGCTCCGGGCGGACGGTCTCGAGTGCCAATGTCGCTCTTGTCCTTGCGAAAGAATTAGGTCGTAGGGTGGTGTTGCTCGACATCGACGTCGAAAGCGCTGGTTCATCGGTGTTGTTTGGGCTCGATGAGGAAGTGCGACAGGGTCGCTGCTGGGCCATTCAGGATATTCTACGTGGCTACGCTTTAGGAGCGAACAGTGAAGATGACGTGAGGCAGGGGCGAGAATCAATCGAAGTCAATCGTAAGGATTTCGAGAGCAGCTTGTGGCCTAGAATGCAGAAAACTGTGTGGTATGAAAAGGACGCCTACCTCAAAGTCTTGCCATCACAGATCATCCTGCGGTCCGATCAGGAACTTAAAGTTAGCTACCCGGAAGGGCAGAAAAAATTCGAACATCTGCTTATGAAGATTGATGGACTTCAGGACTCTCCTGAGATCGTTATGTACGACTCCGCTTCGGGGCAGCAGGCGACTGCAATGTTCGGTCTAATGAACAGTCATATCTTGGTGATCTTTGTCCGCTGGAGCCGTCAATTTATAGTTGGTACTACACAATTTCTCAAGCGGTATATCTGCCAGGAGCGCTTCTGTCGTCGAGTTAAACAGGTATTTATTGTGCCGACTGCGGTGCCAGTACGCAGACCTCAAGGAATGCTAGGTGCGGAACTTTCCCGCCGCGAGGACCGATTTCGCGAGGATATCACACTCGTAAACGGTATGGCAGTGCGGAATTTCGATGTGGCTCCTGGATGGATTCGACTGCTAGATCCCATAC
>VBJK01000510.1:2413-2984 GCA_005879655.1 Chloroflexota bacterium
GAGGCGTTTCAGGAAGAATCGGGAATAAGTGGCTTGATGCAGGATTACCATAGACTTGCCGAAACTCTTTCCGCTTCCCTTCATATTGAGGGGCTGTCGAAAACATTTGTGGGGAAACGACTTGACTCGTAAACAGGTTGAGGATATTGGGGACGTACTCCAGGCCGTGCGCCTGCTGCCAGATTGTATCGTCCGCGAGGCTGCTGCCGGTAACGACGATCTAGAAGATTTTCTATGGTTTTCCACCAACATCGCTGGCTTCGCTGAACGCCTCGTGTCAATCGCTGGCCTCGCCGCAATGTCTATTTACGTCGATAGAATTTTAGCGGAATCTGGCGGAACAGAGCGGGATAAAGTGATCGAGAACTACCTTGGCAGCATCCTTTTCGGCCGTGGGTATGGTCCCGGTATAGCTTGCTCAATAATCCAGCGTTGCGGAGTCATCGTTAATGGACCTTTGGCCAAAATTATCGAAGAGGATGGCCCGATGACGGGGCTTGTCACCTCGCGCCCCGAAGATCCAGGAAATCTTGTCCGCAGCCAACTGCACGACCCTCCGGAGGCGCAACTC
>VBJK01000490.1 GCA_005879655.1 Chloroflexota bacterium
TAAGATACGTACTGCATCCTCATCACACAGTCCCGCACCAGCCGCGATCGTATCTTGAAAATGTAATGCAGGGCTATCATCCGCGCCGACCGCTACCGCTAATCCTCCCTGTGCATAGCGCGTATTACTCTCACCCAGTTGCCCTTTTGTCACCAGAGCAACACGCAGGTCATCCGGCAAGCGTAGCGCAACTGACAGTCCGGCAATACCACCCCCAATGATTACAACATCGAACAATTGGCCGGGTTGGCTATGGGTCATCCTAATCTTCTCCTGATCCCTCTTTGGAATAAGTGTATATTGTACACTTACAAGGTAGACAAAAAAGAAAGGTGTTCACTGTACACTTTCTCCAAGTATACCCAATTTTTCGGAGCTTGTCCATCTTTGACTGTAGCCCGTCTAACAAACTCTAACTCTTACAACCAAACGTAACAAACGGCCCCTTCCCAACCGGAGAGGGCCTTTTTGCATGAAGATGCCTACACGTACTAGTTACATACGTCGCATCGCCTTTTTCAGACTCATGCCAACTTCTCTGGATATGTTGTCTGGTGCAGTATCCCAAGACGGATCGAGAGGTTAGAGCCAACGTGAATACTCAGGCACCTGGCAAAAAATCATCAGAGAACGTTTTCCCTTTGTTAAATGTGGCACGTTTATTACCACGATATATCGTTACTGCTCCCTGACCATAAACACTCCAGCCCACTTTCCTGCCAGCGGCCCCATCGTCAATCATCCCTGTATATTCATCGATACCGAGCAAGACAACACCGGGTAATAATTGGGAGAGCTGTGGCCCCCAATTCTCGCCAAAGGTATTATGGTGTGGCAAAACGCATGTGTTGGGCACTAGCTGGAGACCTTGCGCAACTTGCCGCTGTGCTGGATCATAATAGTATTGGCAGAGCACCATCGCGCCAGCACTGCTACCAGCGATGACAGCACCAGCATCGTAGGCCGTCAGCATAGCTTGCCAGCTCGCGCTCCCCGCCAATGTCCTGCCCAGATACCCAGGAAACCCACCAAGCAGGTAGATCAAGCGCGATTGGCTGATGGTCGATGCAATAGCCGGATCGTTGGCGGATGCCCCGTCAATCAGCGGCAACGACTCGACCTGTTGCACACCAAGATGACGGAACCAGTTGACGCCGTTATTGCCCGCGCGTCTATGATTATTGTCCGGGGCTGCTGCGGTCGGAATGATGCTCACGGGGACGCTTGGCCCACCCGCCAGCTCAATGGCGCGCAAGTCTGACTCGGACATGAGGCCACCAAATTCGTTTCCGCCTTCTAGAAGGATATATCCTGCCATAGTCATGACTCCTTAAACCCTTGTCAGCGAAGTTGGTCTGCTGGTACGAATCCATTCACTATTATGCTTTTTACGCCACTTTAGAACTAAAAGCACCCATAATTTCCAAAGTACAAATTTCGGTGCAAATAGCAAGAGCGCTTTATAGATAGCAGGGTCTGGACGTAACAGCAAAAATGCAGAACCAACATAATACACGAGACCACTCATAAGTATAAGGCTCGCGACGATATCAGGTGGAGACCATAAAAGCAATGACCCCGCTAATAGCAAGATACACCAGCCTACTATGAACGACAAGGGAGGTGTGAGCAGAACGATTATCTCTTCAAAACAGTCAAATGCACGTAGTCGGAAGCCAGCCCTGAGCAGTGATAGAGTTTGTTCGATTTTCAGAGAGAGACCTGATTCCCAACGTATATCTTGCGTGCGCATGTCCGCAAAAGTGGGAGGCATATGTGAATGTACAATAGCTTTTCTCACATAGTGTACCTTGGTGCCATGTTGCAACAAAACAAGATAATACTCATAATCCTCTGAATGACCATAGGTACACCAGGGCAAATGCTCCAAGAGATCATGACTAAGACACATCCCGTTTCCAGTAAGCCTGGTTGAGAACCCCAAAAGACTTCTGCCAAAAGGACGCATATGATTCATCAAAGTCAGAGCGATCCAGCGCAAAATTGTGCTCGGAGACTCAGTGGCATTCAACACACCGTAATATCCCTGTAGAGCTTCTTTCCCTTGCTTCAGTTCGTCAGCCATCGCTTGCAAGAATTTTGAGTCTATAATAGAATCGGCATCGAAAATCACATAAGCATCATGAATGGATTGGTTTTCTTTGAGCTGTTGAAAAGCCCACGCAAGAGCATGACCCTTACTCCGCTTGGCTTGATCAAAGCGTTCGTAGACCTGGACCCCTCCTGCGGTACGAGCTACTTGAGCAGTACTATCTGTACAATTATCCGCTATAACATAGACGGAATAGAGATCTTTAGGATAAGTCATTGTAGATAGGCTCTTCAGTAAAGGTCCAAGCAAAACCTCTTCATTATGAGCAGGAATCAAAATGCCAAAATTGATACACGCAGACTCAGGAGTAGGAACTTGATCTTCACACTCAATCTTCGGCTTGTTTGTTTGTAAAATGACCATGGTAACTAAGATGCATAAGTAAACAGTCGGTACAGCGATCAATACTTCTGCTACTTCAAGGCACCACTTGAGCAACTGTAATACCAACATAAATACGTGGACCTTTCTCTATAGCAGAACATCTTCAAAAATCTGCCATAAAAACCTTCTATAGTGCTCCCAGTTATATGTCTCTTCCACAAGAACTCTGCCTGCATTCCCCAACGCAGCACGTAGTTGCGGATCAAGCAGAAGATTGAGTACTGCTTGGGCAAACCTCTCAGGCTGATCTGCGACCAGCAGATGCTTGCCTGGTATCACAACCAGACCCTCACAACCAAGGCTTGTAGAAACCACTGCTTTCTGCATGGCGAGAGCTTCAAGAATTTTCAGCCGTGTGCCACTACCTATGAGTAGTGGAGCAAGAGCTACCTCCGCCTGTGCAAGGTAGGGACGCATATCTGGCACAGAGCCAATAACAGTGACACCAGGAAGTTCCGCCAGCTTTAGTACTTCTGGCAATGGATTCTTGCCAATGATCTGCCACGTTGCCGTAGGTAGCTGTGCTCGAATAAGCGGCCAACATCTCTGGGCAAAAAAGAGTACTGCCTGAACATTGGGGTAGTACTCCATAGAACCCGTGAATATGATACGTCCTGGAACCTCCTGAAGTACATCATCCTTTTGAAAACGCTTCGTATCAACACCATTAGGCAGTACTTGAATCACACGTGTTGGTAAGAGTCGTTTCAATATGAGGTGTTCTCGCTCACTTGTTACTAACACTGTGTGAGCACTCCGGCAACGCTCTATCTCCGCAGCCCTTATAAGATGACTCTCCAGCCAGTTGTACCACTTACGTACCGATGTTCTTTCTTGCTGATATGTGCGTTGTCGAACTTCAAATTCTATATTATGTTGATCAATGATGACCTTCACATGCTTTGGAAGACGATACGTAGCCATAAGGACACTTTCGTAAAGCACAACATCGTAGTGCTCATGGGCTACGAGTGCATCTATAGCATCCTGCATCTCTCTGCGGTAATAGGACTGCAAGGTATAGGATTTTCCACACAATGTACTGACCAACTGTTGCCGTCGCTTGGCAGGTTCAGACCAAGGGATTACGTGCACAGAAGATGCCAGTTGTTCTATTGCAGCAATAGCAGACTCTTTGTCACTGCCACCAGGCTGGAAGGCCAGCAATGAACAGTTGTGCTTTGCTGCAAGCATTTTCAATACTTGGTAATTACGGGTACTGGCACCTGACTGAGGAGATGGTAGATTAAACGATAGTATAAGGATATTCATCTATGTTCTACTTCCTTTTTCGCCACCGCAGTCTCGTCCATTGCAGGAAGCCTCATTAACATACCAAAGAGCAAGCCAACGTAAATAACATTGCGAAAGAAGAAGAGCTGGTAATCAGCGAACGCCACGATGATTTCCATAAATGCAACGGCCACGATGAAGATGGCCGTTAGTTGCAGATAAGGATCTTTCAGCTTACGTGCTACCAAGCAACCGCGTACAATAACAGCCCCAAAGAGATACCAGAAGACTGAGTAACCAATCACGCCTAATCGTATCCATATCCAATAGATATTATTGTGGGGAACAGAGTCGTAGTATGGATCAAAGGTTCTAATTTGTGGGAAAATTTTGGTAAGTGGCACTGGCAGGAGGAACGGCTTGCCAAAGCCCATACCTAAAGGATACCTCTTAGCCGTATACTCCAGATCATAATTCTCTATGATGCGATAGAGGTTAGAGTTAGTGTTCCTGGTATCTGTAGTACTGGGATTAACAATTGAGACAACTGCTCGTGCCGGTTGCCCATACCATTCACGAGAGTGTGAAAATGCAGCGACGTAGCTACCAAGAAAAACAACACAGACAAGCAACGCTAACGCCATCTTTTTACGGGAGCCGGGCTTCATTACAAAAAGCATGCACCAAGCTACTATTAGTCCTACAACTAGTGCAACATAATCAGCACGTCGTTGGTTAGCAAAAAACGCAATGAGTACAGGTGGCAAGAAAGACAGTGCAACATAAAATTGGGGTCTAAAACGATAATGCATACAAAACAGCATCAATAACAAGATGAGCGCAGCAAAAAAGAATGACTCCTCGTGAGACATAATAGTATCGTGCCCTTGTAAATTCCCATGCCAATAAACCAGATAAATATATGTCCCCTGTAGTCCTTTGACACCAGCGCCGATGATCACCACCCAGAAAAAAGCACGAACATGTTTCTTGAGCGTAATCAGGTTGTAAGAGAGCAAGAAAGATATGAACATATACCAGAAAGGTCTTGCCTCAACTACTGTAACCTTGAGACTTCCACCAGTTGCTAAACCATATCCGACTGCTATTGCAACACATAGTAGGTAGAGAGAAAAAGGTATCATAAGTTTGCCACCAGTTAAAGGTGGCTTACGGTTGACAATGCGAGAGCAAATTAGCACGACCAGCGTCAAGATGAATAAGAAACCAATGGGGCGCTCAAATAAACCCTCTAGAGATGGTGGCCAATAGAAGACATAGAGATTGTCCGTGACTATATAGGTTGGGAGCGGGGCCTGCTCAATGAGCACCACAGCTGCAAGCGCTATATACAAACCCACTACAGGCCGCCACACGACCACAGCAACGATAGTAAGCGACGCCAGAGCACCATAGATGAAGGTGAAGCTCGTCATCGCCCCACTTAGCACCAACAATGGAACGGCGCTTAATGCAGTAATCAGGATAATCAGGAACGTTATCGTATTCTGCCGCTTTTGGGTAGCACACAAGGCAGACATATTGCGCAATCCGCTGGTAGTTACTAATGGTTGTATATCCATAGCTACCCACCTCCTGCCATATTTATGTAAATCATCATAATGATAATAAAAGTGATCAATAAGAAGCGCACTCGTGTGTCGTACTGGTGTGCAAACAGCCCCACACATAGAAAGAGCATGAGAAGAACAAAAATACTTAGCATAAGCCCCTCTTACGAAAGAAGACTACCTAGAGCAGCTGCCGTAACCAACGTGGTATGGCGCTCTGGAACTGATTGAGAATAACGCCGAGCACCCGCAGCTCTTTCAAGTAGTTACGCGTCTCTGCGACAGCAGGTATAGGGGTCACTCCCGCTTGAACCACGATGATCAGGGCTTCGACAATACTGGCCGCTAGAGGACCGTAAGCCGTCGTGGCTACTGAAGGCAGATCAACAATTACTACAGCGTCCGATCCACGCAATGCCTCCAGGTATCCTTTTTGACAAAGTTGTTGCAATGACTTAATCTCATCTTGCCTGGCATTACCAGCAGAGATAATAGTCAGGTTGGAGCTGACGCGACAACGAATACGAGCTATGTCAGCCTCTCCGCGCAACCATTCTGCAAGGCCAGGACCTGGCGGAAGCGCAAAGTGCTCCCGTAAATAAGGATGTTCCCAATTGCACTCTATCAATGTGACTGGTATGTTGCTATCCACTGCTAAGGTTTCTGCCGACACTAATGATAAAAAAGATTTACCTTCTCCGCTCGATGCGCTCGTGAAACCTACACTAGTCACTGCATCCCGTTCATGAAAAAATGCGGAGATACAAATCTGCCTACATCGCTCTCGTAGTAACTCAGCTATCCCCATATCATTTTTTACATCATTTGAGTACATATTATGAATTTTATTCGGTGGAACACCATTTGCATATTGCACAACATTAGGGGACATAATCGGTACCGAGGTATTCATATCTGGCAACAAGCTTTGAGACGTATTCTCTATATGCTTTGCGGATCGCATTTCGCTATTTTCAAACATATTTACTCCTTAAACAGCTGAAAAGATCAGAATAGAGAAGATCCTTTTTAGTCTGAACTGTACAGCTACGGTCCTATCTTTTGCTCAGTGCTTCTTTGGCAGCTGAGTTCAGCATAGGAAACTGCATAAGAACCGGGTAGTTGACGGTGTTTTGCAATTGGGAGAGCGAATGCACAGTACGATCACGTCGCAGTAAAATCACAATATAGAGCGTACACGCTAGGAGAGCTACTGCTAAACCAATAGCACCAGCAGTAAGGACCAGTTTCATACGAGAGACAGGACTGCTTGCTACTAAGGGTGAATCAAGTACCTTAAACAAGGTATTGGTACCAGCGTTCTGTGTATTAATTTGCTGCTTTAGTGTGACAATGCGGCTTTGAATGGTTTCCACCGTAGATTGTGCTTGTAGCCTCTGTGAGTCAAGAAGGGCATACTTTGGATCATTGAGTGGTACAGCACCCGGCTTCGCTAGCTCTGGATGCTTCATAAGATACTGCGACTCTGCATTGACCGCAGCGTCTGCATCTTGTTTTGCGGTAATCAATTGTTCTTGATAAGGGTTTAACAGGTTCTCAGCTTCCAGAATACTGAAGTCTTGACTGCGTAACCCATAATTGTCTATCACAGCAGCAACTACTTGCTGAGCCACTTGTGGATTACTATTGGCGTATGAGATAGTATAGAGATTATATCCTTGAGCCGCAGTCTCTACACGAAGAGATACCTCCTGAAACAAGGTTTCGTCAAGCAGTTGAGGATTGGATAATGTGGATTCAGGAAGACTGAGCGTAGATGCTAGCTTAGCTGATTTGGCAACAGCCAATGCAAATTCACGACTCTGCAATAACTCGCTCAGCGCCCTGGACTGGGTTTGTGCCGGGGTTGACAAAAGATCAGCTTCTGGACCAGTTGTACTGATAATCTCATAACGACGTAATGCCCAGAGGGATACTTTGGTTTGATACGATCTTGGTAAAATATATGCAATCGCTACACTTAATGATATGAGCAGAACACATAATGTTAAAAGCCTTATTGGTTGCCGAAAGATCACTTCGAGAATACGAGTCACTGTCAATTAC
>VBJK01000092.1:0-4210 GCA_005879655.1 Chloroflexota bacterium
TAGTATAGAAGCGGCATACTAGTAGCCGTCACTGGTGGCTGCTTTGTCTGGCTTTTGAGTGGTGGCTGGACCGTGTTGCGGCATTATCTGTTGCGTCATTTGCTTGTGCGCTCTGGTAACTTTCCCTGGCGTGTGCAATCCTTTCTGGATAACATGACGATGCGTCTGCTGCTCCGGCGTGTCGGTGGGGGGTATATCTTCGTGCATCGCCTGCTCTTGGAATATTTCGCTGATCTTGAGAGATAAACGCCTGGACATCAACAGTAACCCGCCACAGTAGTTTGTGTATGAGCATCTCATCTTTCTGTCTCTTCAATGGAGAGGAGACTTGTTCAGTGCGACCAGACTCTCTTCCCCTGTACCCACGTTTGCACCACTACTTCCGATGATGCACCAAAAAAGAGCACATCCAGCAGATCTTGCTCATGCCAACCCATAAGCAACGGATGTTGCAGATCAATAGCAACGAAATCAGCCAGCATACCAGGGGCAATAACGCCGGTCTCTAGTCCTAATGAACGCGCTCCCTGACGAGTGCCATAGTCGAGCAGGAGAGGGCCAGGGGAGGATCGCTCGTTGGGGATAAGAATACGGCGGCGCTGATAACGCATACGGGCGGAATATTCGGCCCAACGTAGCTCTTCAAAGGGGTCTAGACGGGTATTGCTGTCAGCTCCGATGGCAAGAGGAATATGCGCGGCAACGAGTTCTGCATAGGGGGCAATGCCATCTCCTAGATCGCCTTCTGTTGTAGGGCACACACAGACAGTACAGCCATAGCGAGCCAAGAGAGCCAGCTCGTTCTCGTTGGCATGGGTAGCGTGAATGACCGTGGTTAAAGGACTGAGGGCTCCGTAACGTTCCAGTAACTCTATGGGGGTACAGTCATGAACAGCCTGGCACTGTGCTACCTCTGCTACCTGTTCATCGGCATGTATGTGTAGAGGCAGGTGATGAGTGTGGTGGTAGGCGACAATGGCACGAAACCATGCTGCGGGGACAGCTCGTATGGAATGGGGAGCCAGACCAATGAGTGTACCAGCCGTTCGTAACGCTTCTACACGCTCTAAATATGCTTCTACCGAGCGATCACAAAAACGCCGTTGATCCTGCTCTATTGGTTGGTGAAAGCCTCCCTGTGCGTAAGCTGCCATAAGAAGCACCACGCGTATACCAGCGTCATGGCCAGCTTGCAATACCGCTTCAGACATGGCATTTGCGTTGGGGTAGGGCTGCCCGTCTGGTTGATGATGCACATAATGAAATTCGCCTACGCTGGTGTAGCCGGAGGTAAGCATTTCACGGTAGGTATGGAGTGCTATTTCGTATAGTCGTTCTGGAGTGAGTTGTTGAGCTGCGGCGTACATGGCGTGTCGCCAGCTCCAGAAGGTGTCGTGTTGAGCCAGGGGACGATGGGTATGGCCGCGCAAGCTGCGTTGGAAAACGTGGCTGTGTGTGTTGACGAAGCCTGGTAGTAGGGCTATGCCGGGTAGGGACTCTATTGGTTTGGTGGTTTGCGTTTCTGTTTCGCGTTTGGTGATTGCTGCGATGCGACCGTCGCTAGTGATTTCAATGAGCATATGGGCTTGTAGCCCTTGTGGAGTGTATATGTAATCGGGGGCAAGATGTATCATGCTCATCCTCGCATTTACTGTAATGTAATCCTTTAACGGTACCCAACAAACGGATGTCTAGTGGTTCAAAATAACAAAGAAGCATCACTAAGAAGGATGATAAATTGCGAATACTATGATACCTAGCAACGGACCCGCTGGTTATGTAATCTACTTCAGCAACGGGCCAGCATCCCCAATAAGATGGAACGCAGCCCAGAAATAAGGATGAGCACGATACGACGAAGAGGAGGCACGGGCATGTGTCAAAAATGTGCGCTGAGCCTCGGCTAAAGCTGCCGCCTTGGTGTGGCCTTGCAACAGTGCTTGGTAGAATTGGGTCATCAGTTCGGCGCTACTGGCATCGTCTACCTTCCAGAGCGTCGGGAGCAGTGAGGCGGCACCGGCATAGAGGAAGCCGCGCCCCAATCCGATGACTTCATCGACGCCACCAACTACGGCACGGCCAGTCTCACAGGCGCTGAGTGTAACGAGTGAACAGGTGGTAAGATCAAGGTTAAAGGCTTCGATCGTGCTCAGTTGGCGATCGGCTAGCTTGATAAACGAAAAGTTTGGTGCGTCAAGGCGGAAGACGCCGTGTGCGGCAATGTGCACGATAGGACTACGCGCGCCAGCGTGCTGCAACAGACTGGTCGTCGCATCCTCATTTAAATAGCAACGCGTGCCCAACTGTCGCGCAACAACCTGAGCCTCCTGCACGGCAAATGGCAAACGGCCACCATCGGATAAGCCCAGCACCAGCGAACTCTGCAACAGCACACCACTGGCCTTAATACGTTGCCCACGCTGATCACATATATCTAGCAGTGCTGCGGCGGGCAGATAAGAGATCTGTAAGCGCTCGATAAGGAACTGTTCACCGTCAAAGAGACAATGAAAAGGCAGATAGTGTAATGCGCCGTAGGGAACGATAAGAATATGCTGATAGAAATTGAAGGCAATCTCAACAGGCTTGAGCAAAAGATCGTACAACCGTTGTAGCAGGCCCAGACTATTCTCCTGTATACCATCGAAGGACTGTTCACGATCCGGGGCTATGGCGGCCTGTGCCGCGACCTCAAGATTCGTACGCCAGAGCGACATCAAACGAGCCAGCTTAGAGGCGGCACCCTCCACACATTGAATATCCACGCCTTCTTGTGTCAATGCGAAAATATAGATATTTTGCTCGTCAAGATAATATTCAAGCATAAGCGTATGGGGAGGTAACTTTTTCCATTGCGATGTGTCGGCACCATTTGACCCGCGAGTACGTGACTTTACCGCAAGCTCATCAGCAGAGAACAATTGCATCTTTTCCAGTTCTTGCTCGATGCGGCGCTCGACTTGTTGCATTTTTTTGCGTGTGCGTTGTTGCATCTCCTTGCGTGCTCGTTCGGGGCCAACGGCACGGATACGCATCATTGCCGTGTCACTTAGATTAGCCTCGTTTTCTGTGCCATACACGATGGAGCTATAGCCCGCTTGCTCTTCACGCAAGCGCGCGAGGTTCTCGCGCAGAGCCTCGCTTGTCTTATCTCCGGCGCGCAAGCGAATATCGATGTTATTGCGCAGATAATCACCTAATACGCGCGATTTGGCCTTCTCTACATAAACCCATGCTTGCTCTTTGTTGCCTCGCCGTTGCGCAAGGACCATGGCGCGCTGATAGATGCCGCCCTTATTTTCTAGAAAGCTCATACGTTCATCCATGATAAGACGGCTCTGCATATCGTCAATGCCCTGTACAGCACGGTCGTAGTACTCAGCTGCTGTAGCCAGGTCTGCGTTGCGCTCGGCAAGTTGGCCGAGCAGGTCATAGCACTGGTATTTTAATTCTAGCAGATCCTGGCCTTGCGCGATATCGAGAGCTTGCTCGCAAAGAAATTGTGCACTTGCGTTATCTGTTTTTTTGTCAGCGATCTGTGCTTGTAGTAGCATAGTGCGTGCAAGATAGGGGAGGTTCTCCTGATCGGCAAAAACGTCAGCTACAACCTGTGCTTCGTGTAAGCTCGCTGCTAACTGTCCATCAGCCATGCGCAGTTTTGCAGACAGAAAACGTGCTTGGGCAGCAAGAAGAACGAAACCACCGTCATTAAAAAGATCGGTAGCCTCTTGCAAGTTGTCAGCGGCTTCGCGGTAATTTTGTTTCATCATCGCAGCCATAGCGAGGTGCATCAGAGAACGGGGTAGACGATCGTCTTGCACCTGTTCTGTACGGAAGACCTCGACTGTTTCGCTCGCCAGCTCGTAGGCTTCGTGAGCGCGATTGAGCGAGACCAGACACTCACACATCTGCTGAGCGACCTCTTCCGCAGCAAAGGACATATTATGCTTGCGAAATAGCTCTCGGCTCTGGTTATAGAGATGCAATGCCTGGCTAAAATGTCCCTGGGCAAGATAAATATCAGCAATATTCATTTCTTCTCTGGCGACTGATATTTCTTGCTTTTCTCCGTGAGTTGCGAATGTTGCTCGTGCTTGCTCGTGTAAGGCGACAGCTTCACGGAATCTACCAAGGGCTGCCAGAGTGACGGCTTTATTAGCGCGAGCGCGGGCGATATGGAGTTCGACGCCTTCGCCGTGCAGTTGGTACG
>VBJK01000092.1:4372-21774 GCA_005879655.1 Chloroflexota bacterium
GTGCCCAATTAAGCTCGTCATTGATAGAAAGGAACTCTTCACCAGCGGCATCAAGAAAAGGTAATGCGTCCTGAGCACGGTCCATGCGCCGTAGTGCATCGCCGCGTGCCATCAAACCCAGCGCATGATAGAGTTTGTTACGGGTGATCTCGCCAATCAGCACTAAATAACCTGCAAGAATGAATGACAGAGCGGCGTTATTATTCCAGCTGCGGTCTGCATGATCTTTCACGAGGTGAACTAAACGATCAAGGGCGACTGAGCTATATAACGGTATATTTGTTTGCAGCAAACGCCGCCCCTGCTCTTCATTCGTTTCTAGGAGGGTTTTGACGAGATCTTGAGGTGTCATACATCTTGCAAGTCTATCGTAAACTGGCCGATCACTATAACACCTTCTGGAAATTGTAATTCTAGCATATAAGTAGACGGCGGTAGTGACGGAAATACAAAATTGCCGAGATCATCGACCTGCTGCGTATGTACGGCGTTTGACACTGCGGCAAGTTGTACTGGTGTGCCTTGCAAGACTCCCTGTTTTGTACCCTGACGAGTGACTAGACCATTCAATTGGAACAACTCTTTATGACCGGGTTCGCGCTCGACACGGAGCGAAACGCTGATATTCTCAGCAACATACTGACGAGGCCAACCGATTTGTTCCTGTTCCAGGCCATGCGCATCAGAAATTGGTGGTGGTACAACTCCACGCGCAAAAGAGATTTGTGGTGGTACAACAAGAGTTGCAATAATACGTCGTACACTTTCTGCGGCATGATCCTGCAACTGCCCGACAGCTCGTTTTGTGTTCTGCACAAGACGATGATTGAAAGAGGGCGGCACCACATGATGATTCATGTGCGGCGTGGGTGCAAAGCCAACGGGTATGGGATCGCTGGCAAGAAATTTTGCCAGCGAAGCGATTTCGGCGGCGCATAACATACACTGGGCGAGATGGTATTGCACTCTGAGAGCCTGCTCTGTGGCGAGCAATCCCATCTCATATTCGCCGAGTTCCTCATTGGATGGGCAATCCCAACGATAGAGCTTATGTATCAGCTTTTGTTCTATGCGTCGATACATGGCTAATTGGGAAGAACAGCGTTGACAACGTGCCAGGTGTTGCTCAACGACAGGCCGCACCCTCTCTCCTGCTAGATAGGCGATGAACTCCTCATCGCGAATAGCACCTGGTTCACTACACTCCATGAGCATTTCCTTTTGATCAATATAGATTTCCCCTTACAAAGGATTAAACGGAATGACTACGAATTTTTGCCCGTAATATTAAGCCTTTTCGTCGCACATCCGGCCTGTTCTGCGGGCTTGGCGCAATGAATTGCGCGGCTACAGAAGTTGAGGGCGAAATAACATTCGTAGTCGTCGATTTCGCCGTAGGCGTTCCAGGACATTCCGTTTGATCCGATAGACATCATCGACCGTGGGGAACAAGCGGCGATGGCGACTACTAATTTCACCGGGCTTCATGCCCTGTACATAAGCAAGGTAGATCAAGAGACGCTCATCCTCGCCATTGAGTTCTTCCAGAATAACCTGCCAGAGTCCCTGAGCGGAAATGTTCGACACAACATCGTCTGCTGGATCATCGCTAGCGGGTTCTTGCTCTATTGATTCCAGTGTCTCTTCATATTGTCGCGCCTGACGTGCTCTTACCTCATCTGCTACAACACTATGTACACACATCTTCAAATATTTCAGCACAGCAGCTAGTGCATCGAAATTATCCATCTTGGCGGGAGTGAGCGCCTGCGAGAATTTAGCAAAGGCGGCATTGACCAGGGGGCCACTGCCATCCTGTCCTAAAAGTGCGGTTGCGCTTTGATGCTGGGTGATCCAGGTTAATACGAGGGGTGCGTATTGCTGATATATGGATGCCCACGCGTCGTCATCGCGCTTGACAATGGCACGGCGAAACAGCTCCAGGCAATAGCGATCATTTGATACGCTCTGCTTGAGAAATTTGTTGGTCTCTTCTGAGCAACGGTGCGTTAACTCATCAATCGTTAGTTGCTCTGCTTGTGGTGAGATTTCACCCTGTGCTCCCAAGCCCGGTTGTGATTTTGACGGTTGAAGATGGTTGCGAGACTCCATGAATATCCGCCTGTAAGTACCCCCGCCTAGCAAGTGGAGGTACTTACAGGCGCTCCTTTCGGGCTAGTTGGGGGTGGGGAAATCCTCACTCCGTGATGATAGGTATAGCCATCGCTACGATGGATGGGCTGACAAAAGCGGTGTGGAACATCAGTGATTTTGCCGTGCCTAGTGCAGAAGCCCAAAACCCTTTGGGGAATGGGAGAATTTGGGGACACCCCAAACCCCGCCAGGGTGGCTTCGCCCCCTGGACCCCCAATCCCTACCACTACACAGGCTGCATCTGTCCAGTGGGTTTTTGGCAGGCCACGCATGATGCGGTTGTATTTGGTGCGTCCACCTGAACCTGTTTCTAGGGATAGCCCAATGGCCTGCAAGCGCCGCAGGAGTTCGGAGCGGGTCACGTTGACCACGGTGGCATCTTTGAGAGGTACTTTCGTTTGGGTTAGCACATGGCAGAGTCGGTCGGGCTGATCAGCAAGGAAGTCTCGAATATCCTGCTTGAGACGTAACGGTGCGGGCACGGGTTTGTCAACCTTGTGCTTGAGAATCAGGGTGAACGGATACCTCCTATAGACGGCGGCCTTTCCCCCTTTGAGCAGCAGGCGTGCTCGCCCCGGATGGACAGGGGAAAGCGGCTGCTTATCGGTATCGATGACAAAGACGTATGACATGGCGGATGTCGTGTTCCTTCTATTTGTTTTATGCCCCGTGGGGCCTCTGGTTTCCCAGGTGATGCTCACCTCGACACAGTTATCAGCCGGTACTTTCCGCTCAGCACTAGTTTCTCCCTCTACACCTGTTTAACTGAACGGTTCTAGGGCTACGGGCTGGTGAAGCACCCGCAGGTAGGTTCTTTAACGCTTACTGATAACGTTGGTTGTTTTTCAAACCTCTGTCTGCTCAAGTTTCCGGCTTGGAAGTCTAGCTTCCGAGCCTCCACCCTGACACGTCAGGATGGGGGGACTTGACCAGCAACAGCTCCCTACTTCCTGTTATTCTCTAGTACTAAGACGCGTTTAAGCAGTATAACATGAGGTTTAGCAGAACACAAGTTCTTTACAAACCCTATACTACAACTCATGCCAGCGATCAATCCAGCTAGCCCATGTTGCGGCGTGCTTGTCCAAGCAACGCAGTATGGGTAATGTCTTCGTTGTTTCCTGTATGCCAAGTTGCCGCTCTTCCTCACTGTTAATGGACTCGCCAGTCGAACGACGCATGTTAAAGAGGAGCCAGCCGAGCCAATGGCCCATGACTCCATACAGAGCATCGGTACCCGTATTGTGAATAGTGCCACCGGCCTGCACATAGCCTTGCATGAGCGCTGTAAAAATGTCTTCTTCTGGCATGCCGACATGCAGTCCGCTCCAAGAAAGGGCAGTTCTAACTAATTCGACTGTGGGATTGATCAAGCCAGCTGCTTCCCAGTCGATGATGTAAGGCGTCTGCTCATTGTGCCAGATGACACTTTTCTGATCGAGGTCCCGGTGGCTGATCACCATGGTCTTACTCAGGACACGTCCGGCTTCAGCCTCTTGCTTGCTCCATGTGAGCAACTGAGGAAGTAGTGCGCGTACTGGATAAGCCCAGGGAATTTTCATGTCGGCGGCATGAAAGGTCAACACATCCCAGTCGTCTTCCGGCAATGGCTCCCACTCTGGCGCGTCCAGCTCAGCAAATGGCAACTGAAGGGTATGTATACGCGCCAAGATTGTTCCTATCTGGTGAGCGCGCTCAGGTGCTACGGGACCTTGCTCGTAGATGACGCCATCCACCCAGTGATAGACCAGGAATGTCGCGTCCTCAAGAGTCTGTAAGGGATCTCCAGCGGGCGCAAGAGCGGTAACGGCTGGTATATCATGGGTAGCCAGCGCCGCCGCGATACGCTCTGTGAGACGATATGCCTCGTAGATGTGTGGCTTACGCATAATTGCCGGGTTCAGCTGTTTGACAGCGTAGACGCCGCGCGTTGTGGTAAGACGCCACATGCGATGCAATACCCCGCCACTCACTGTCTCTGGCTCGCAGACAGGATTGCCCAGGTCATAGACAGTACAGAGACGTGCTATGTGAAATGTCTTCATGCTTCTCAATCAACCTAAACCGCGAATTGTGCTTTTTGTTGCTGATGAAACGGGGCAAGGGCGGCATTCGCGGAGGCAATCGTTTGCAAACGCTCTACTAATTCGGCAAACTTTTGTGCCGAGATGGTTAATACAGCTTCAGCGGGTGACAGCTCTAAATACGTGCGAGCGCCGATGCAACCAAAACTTAGCGACGTTTCATCTGTGAGCATAGTGCGAGGAATGATCCCGCAGGTCGGTCGCCCAAAGGCGCGTTGTCCTCCTTGTAACCAGTTGACCTGGCCCAGCGCCTCTGCTACCAGCATTGCCTGCTGCGTATTCAGGATACAGAGTACTACATCGGCCTCAATTGGCAACTGGTCGAGACGGCCATAGATGATACTTTCATGCGCCTTCTTCACGATGGGCAGTGCCGCAACCTCGGAAGGTGAAAAATACTGGACGCTTGCCATGATTTGTACTAGGGTCTGTGCACGCTCTTGCGCTGCCGCTGGCATAGTGAAGCCCATGGTCAGCATGCCAATGGGACACTCCTGCTGGTCTTGTACGTTGGCATAGAAGACACCATGTTCGGCCAGACGCCAGAAGGTGCAAGCAGATGGGACGCGCGTTGCTATATGCTGGACGCTCTCTGGTACACTCTCGACAAAAGTCAGTCCAACCGGCACGTGTTGCAATTGTAAGTACTCGATGAAACGTTGTGCTAAGTCCTGGTACAAAGTAGAGTTCCCTTCTCTAACGGTTACACAGTCTCCGCAAATTAAAAGCGGCTTACGCTTATTGACCATTTTACCACAAAATAGCAACCAAACAGTATCATTAACAAACAGTATCATCAATATCTGCTCCCCCAAGTCACGCTTTGTACTTGACCACCAGGCCTTTTAGCCAATTCTTCTGTTTATCAGTCGGAGTAAAGTTATTCTTCTGTAGCCGTTTGGCCATATCGTTAACAAATTCGCGTTCGTTCTCACTGACACGCGAGTTACCAACTGCGAGTGTATCAAATAGTGCTTTGAGTTTTTGTACCTGTTGCCGGAGTGCGGCCAGTTCGGCTGAGGGGGGGCCGTTGCGTGCTTCTGGATGTTGGGATGCTTGCCAGTGCTCGTATGCCGGGTGATCTCCGTTAAATGCGCCCAGGCCTGCTAGCTCGTCGGCGCGCTCGTTATGCTCGTGTCCGGCGTGCCCACGTACCCAGATGTATGTGGGAGGCTCTGTGCGGTAGCTGAGGAGTTTGCGATACACTTCCCATAGTTCGGGATTGGCTTTCATACGGTACTGGCCTGATGCCACCTTGATGGTGTATTCGCTATCGCTATAGATGGTGAGGGGGAGCTTAGGTGGGGCCAGCGAGAGTACGGCAAGGACGGCGGCGATTTCTGCTCGGTTATTGGTCGTGGTTTCGGATTTAGGAATATGTCCGTAGCATTCCAGGCAGGGTGCATTCTTGGGAACTTTGCCAGCTACGGCATCGGCGGCTGCCCATAGTAATGCGCTCCAACCAGCTGGACCGCCAGGATTTTTGATGCATGCGCCGTCTGTATAGGCGATGATGCCGGACTGTTCCAATGTTGGTAGAGCGGTACGCACATTCAGGTTGAGGATGGCGTTGAGTACGGATGACCACTCTAAGGCTGTTTGAACTTCGTTCACGGTGTGCAGCGACCTTTCAGCTTATATTCTAGTGGGCATGGTAGATTCTAGTAATAGACTTCACAACTACCTACCAATGAACAAGCAGATCGCGTAAATCTCTGGCATCTCCATCGCCCGACCATATGCCTTTCATAATAGCATAGGCAAGGCGAAGATAACCACTTGTTGCCCCATCGCCCCGGGTAGTTGGTCGCGAAGACAGAACTGACCGGTCGCATTATACGTGTTGCCTCCATGCTTTCTATTTCTTGTCGAGAATTATGAAAATAGCTTTTGGGGGCGCGCCATATCGCCTACGTGATAAAATGTGTGGGTAGCTTCTACTCGCGTCCAGCACGAGCAAAAAGTGTGAGAATCCAGCAAAGAGCAAGCAACTTATCGTTAATAAAGAAAGTTAGTAGAGAGGATACAAAACGCGAGATTTGGAAAAAGCTGTTGCGATAGCGTAATATACTTATCAATAACTCGTTGGAAAGGGAGTACCAACATTGCCAACACCACAAACATTTAAAAAGCGTGAGGAAATCCCTGTGGACTTCATATGGGATTTGGCTACCATTTTTGCTCAGAATGAGGATTGGGAACGTAGCTTCCAATCGCTTAAGAGCCGCATCCCGGAACTCGAAGCGCTCAAAGGCACTTTGGGAGAGGGAGGTACAGCACTCTTGAAAGTCCTGCGCACACGTGATGAGATTACTGAAGAGCTTGAGCGGCTCTATACATATGCCTCCATGCGTAAAGATGAGGATACGACAAATAGCCTCTATCTGGGTATGGCGGACCGTGCGATGCAGCTCTATGTGCAAGCCTCTACAGCCAGTGCCTATATCGAATCAGAGATCTTAGCCATACCTCAAGAAACGCTTGACCGTTTCATTAGGGAAACACCCGGCCTACAGTTGTATCGGCACCAATTGAATGATCTAAGCCGCAACCGTCCGCATATTCGCTCTGCCGAGGTTGAGGCCGTGCTGGCAGCTGCTGGCGAGATTAGCAAGTCGCCTGATACTATCTTCTCCATGATTGATAATGCCGATCTGAAATTGCCTAAAATTACCAATGAGGCAGGCGAAGAGGTCGAGCTTACGCAAGGAAATTACCTGACATACATCCGCAGCTATGATCGACGCGTGCGCAAAGAGGCTTTTGAGGCAATGCATGGGACCTTCTTCAAGCAGCGCAATACGCTTGCCGCGACATTATCTGCTCAGGTAAAGGGTAGTCTCTTCCATACACGACAGCGCAATTATGGCACGTGCCGCGAACGATCACTCGCTCGTTATAATATTCCCGTCAGTGTCTATGATAATCTGATTACGACCGTCAATGAGTATATCCCCCTGCTCAATCGCTATCTGAAGCTACGCAAGCGCATGCTCAAGCTCGACGAGTTGCATATGTACGATCTCTATGTGCCTATTGTTGAAGAGGTCAAGGATGAGATTACTTATCAGCAAGCGTGTGATACGATTGTCACTGCGCTAGCGCCGCTGGGTAAGGATTATATCAATGCGCTTACCCAAGGGTTTGCCGCGCGTTGGATCGATGTATACGAGACGCCTGGCAAGCGTGGTGGTGGCTATAGTAGTGGAGCTTATGGCACGCATCCTTTCATCCTACTCAATTTCCAGAACAAACGAGATAGTTTGTACACGCTGGCCCATGAGTTGGGACACTCCATGCACTCGTATTATACACGCAAGTATCAGCCCTACCAGTATGGTGACTATACGATCTTTGTTGCGGAGGTGGCATCAACGCTTAATGAGGGATTGCTGACCGAGTATCTCTTGAACCATACGAGTGATCAGGCGACACGCATTGCTCTACTCAATCAATCGCTGGAAGATCTGCGCGGCACGCTCTTCCGTCAGACGATGTTCGCCGAATTTGAGCTGGCCATTCATACGCGTGCTGAGCAGGGAGCACCTCTCACGGCTGACTCGTTGAGCGCGTTATACGCGGATTTAAACCAAAAGTACTATGGTGCTGAGACCATTATCGATGACTTGACCGCGATCGAATGGGGACGTATTCCTCATTTCTATTACGATTTCTACGTCTACCAGTATGCAACGGGTATTTCTGCCGCTTGTGCCCTGGTACAACAAATTCTCAGTGAGGGCCAGCCAGCGGTTGACCGTTACCTGAAGTTTCTCAGCTCTGGTTCCTCCGACTACAGCATTGAGCTGCTGAAAAGAGCCGGAGTAGATATGACCACACCGGAGCCAGTACGACGGGCATTGCAATTCTTTGATTCACATCTCACGCAGATGGAGCAATTGCTGGACCAATAACAGATAGTGTGTATCCTTTTGCTCCTCTCTATGAGTATATATTAGAGAGTGTGATCAAAGTGCCTGGTTACGAGTGTAAGCGTCGTCATTGGCGCTTGCCATACGACGCTTCTATGGCTATTCCCATGATTAGCATTGGGAGCGCTCCTGGTATTGTGTTCAGCTTATGGTGTACAGTGATGTACAGTACATGAAGAGAGGAGTAAAAGCAATTATGGATGAACAGCGAGAAGATATCGGTACAAAGGGTTCAAAAGATACCGTGAAGGGAAAAATGGATAAGGCTGCTGGCAAGGTACAGGCGAAGGCAGGAGAAGTCACTGGCAATCCTGAAATGGAGGCCAAGGGACGGGCGCGTGAGGCCAGTGGTGCTGCCAAGGAAAAGATGGGTAAGGCGGAGCGGAAAATTGATAAGGCTGTGGAGTAGCGGAGAAGTACAGAAAGATGGGGCAGGTTGCCGGAGATGGCCATCTTCGGCAACCTGCCCCATCTTTTTGTACTTCTCCGTCTGCTTAGGGATTATCCCAATGACGCCCATCGCTTTCAATGAGTGCATCAGCCTCAGCGGGTCCCCATGTGCCTGCAACGTAGGGATGTACAGTGCTGGCGGGCATAGTTTTCCAGGCGGAGGTAATACTATCGATAATACGCCAGGCAGCTTCGATCTCATCGCGGCGGATAAAGAGCGTGGCATCGCCGATCATACAATCTGCAATCAAGCGCTCATAGGCATCTGGTGACTCGATGCCAAAGGCCGTATTATAGTTGAAGCTCATATCTACTGTACGCAACTGTTGGGCTGCGCCGGGGACCTTTGCGCCCAGCTTTAGCGTAATTCCCTCGTCGGGCTGAATGCGGAGTGTCAGGTAGTTGGGTATCAGGCCCTGTGTTTCTGAAGGTTTATAGAGCTGGTGTGGTACGCGCTTAAATTGGATCGTCACTTCTGTGTTACGCTTAGGCAGACGCTTACCTGTACGGATATAGAATGGGACATCGGCCCAACGCCAGTTTTCAACGAATAACTTGAGTGCTACAAATGTCTCGGTGGTAGAATCGGGGGCGACGCCTGCTTCTTCTCGGTAGCCTACTAGCGGCTGGCCGTCGATGATGCCAGCTGTATACTGTGCGCGTACTGTGCGTGTGGTCACTTGTTCTGGTGTGAGTGGCATGATAGCACGCAATAGCTTCACTTTCTCATCACGAATGTCATCGGCTTCAAAGGCGGCTGGTACTTCCATGGCAGTCAGGCAGAGTACTTGCATGATATGATTCTGCACAATGTCGCGTATTGCGCCTTCTTGCTCATAGAATGGTGCACGGGTGCCGATGCCCAGGCTTTCCGCTACGAGGATCTGCACATGGTCGATGTATTTCTGATTCCAGAGCGGCTCGAAGATGCCGTTAGCGAAACGAAATGCCAGGATGTTCTGGACCGTTTCTTTGCCCATGTAGTGGTCGATACGGAAGATCTGGTTTTCGCGGAAGACACGAGCCAGGGTACGATTCAGCTTCTGCGCTGAGGGTAAATCGCGTCCAAAGGGCTTCTCAAGGACAATGCGCGTCCAGGACTCTTCTTCACCGTTATTGTCTGAGCGAGCAGGACGGGCTAAGCCAGTGCCACCGAGGTGGAAGACAATATCGGGGGCGGTTTCAGGTGGCGTGGCGAGATAGAACAGTCGATTACCGGCGGTGCCAAGTTCGTTATCTAGTCTCTCTAACAGATCGGCTAGCTTTGTGTAGCCCTCACGATCGTCAAAGGTGGACTGGCAATAGAAGAGGTGTTGTGCGAAGTTCTTCTGGGCTGCGCTATCGAGTCGGTCGTCCTCTGGCATGTACTTATTGATCGACTCTAATGCCATGGCACGCCATTGCTCGTCGGTGAGTGGGCGGCGGGCAAAAGCGACGATGCTGAAGCTCTGTGGTAGAGGGTGATCGTGTATGAGGTGGGCGAGTGTGGGTAGTAATTTGCGTTGTGTGAGATCGCCGGTTGCGCCAAAAATGACGACGACACATGGTTCTGGTAGATGACCATCTTGCCAGATGGAGTGCTGTTTTAGGTGGGTAGTTTGTGTCATAATATGGTTCTGCCTTTCCAAATATGTGCAAAAGTTTGCACACATCTAAATCCGGTGAAAACATCCGTACACGGCATGGAAATCCGCTCCATGTGTGGCCCAAGCTGGGTAAGACATCTCGTCAAAATGTTTCGTGCGCTGTTTTCATCCCGATCCATGACGAGTCCACATACTTTACACGTATAAGTCCTCTTGTGCAGTGGCATATCGTGTAGGTTGCCACACTCACTACCCACGCAGTTGTCTCACATAGTCATCTAGTGCAGAAGCCCAAAACCCTTTGGGGAATGGGAGCATTTGGGGACACCCCAAACCCCGAAAGGCGTGGCTTCGCCAAATGCCACCCCCAATCCCTACCACCTCTCGTGTTTCTGCACTAGGTAGTTTTGTTGCTTTTTATAATTTCTTGATACCTTTTCAGCTTCTTTCCGTTTAAGGTCTAGATGGTCTAGTACTGTAGGCATACCTGTTTTGCACAGTCACAAAAAGTATGAGAGAATAGACGATAGCGGAAAGGGGGTGAAAGAGTATGCAGCTCATAGAACAACACATCCTAGGCCGTAATGACCCACATTTTGTGCCTATTGACGAAGCAGCCTTCAAATCCAAAAATTTGTACAACTTTTGGAATTATGGTATATATCATCACAGAACAGTTGTTGTTCAGCGTGATATGATAGAGCAGATTATTGTTGTTTCAAGGAAGTAAAAACAGTCAATGACCCCTGGCGAAAGCCAGAGGCTTGTAGCCTTGATTGACTAGCCTAAGTGCAAACTCCGTTCAAGAGGTCACGATACCTTGCCATGCTTACTCTAGTGGCAAGCTCTATCGTCGGTGATTAAACGCTTTGAGGGTAGGAGCAGTGTTACTGACATGACAAGTTTCTTGAACATTGGCGAAGAGTACCCCACTTCCGAAAGGATGGTAAACGTTTTGTTCGTTTACGTTTTGAATTGTCATGGTCAACCGTTAATGCCCTGTCAACCGCGTAAGGCACGTCTCTTACTGAAAGAGGGCAAGGCCAAGATTGTGAGAATGGTTCCTTCTTAGTCGAAAGGAGGGGCGGCATTCCTCCCACCCCTGAAGGAGTGGGTATCTTGCCGCCCGAATCATGAATGTAGGGATGCGAGATATTCAGTTGCGGCTGCGCAAAGTGCGAAATGTTGCGCCTATCCTGATCAGAACACTGATGCTGTTAATCGCCTCTTGTCTCTTAACAGAGGGTGCTTGTTTCGGAGGACTGTTACCTTGTACAGGTCAAGTTATCCAACATCCTTCAGGTCAAGTCGCGCCAATAGGGGACATACCTGGATGGCATCAGATCTTTGTTGAAGATTTTAATACGGATGTAGCAGTGGGTAGCTTCCTTGGGGCGGCATACAAGGATAAGTTTACAGTATATGCTGATGGCGTCAAGGATACAGCAGGTCAGAAAGGAGCGCCATCCCGGTACTATCCATCAAAGGTCGTGAGTGTAAGTGGTGGTCTACTCAATTTGTATTTACATACGGAAAATGGCACCCCTATGAGCGCTGCTCTGCTACCCATCTTGCCAGGTAATAATTTATATGGCAAATACACCATTCGCTTTAGATCGGATGCATTAGCAGGTTTTAAGACTGCCTGGTTGCTCTGGCCCAATAGCGAGAATTGGCCTCACGATGGAGAGATAGATTTTCCTGAGGGGAGTCTTGATGGGACAATGAGCGGATTTGTGCATCATCAAAATGCAGAAGTGGGCACTGACCAGGATATTAACAGTACCTCAGTCACCTACACGGCCTGGCATACGGCAAGTATCGAATGGTCTCCTAACAAAGTTCGATTTATTGTTGATGATAAATTGATCGGGACATCCATCACTCAGGTCCCCAACACTCTCATGCATTGGGTCATACAGACAGAAGCTTGCACCCCAACCTGTCCTGATGTGACTACCGCAGGAAACCTGCAAATCGATTGGGTAACGGCCTATTCGCCCGCATAAAGAGGGAATAGGCCGCTGGACAATCTGATACGAGACTCATTGCTACGACAGCATCTTACATATTGGCCAACCTCTGGCGCAGTTGGAGCAACGAACCAATTAAGCACAACGTAATGAGTACCCAGAGTGTTGTAAAGGGAGACCAATGCCTGCTATAGAGAGAAATGACAACGACAATGGCATCTATTGAGAGACTCATAGCAATGATGAGTGTTGCCTCAATAATAAAATGCTTTAACTGAAATAGCGGCACCAGAGACATACCTGGACAAAAAGTAACAAACCAGAGAATGGTAATCCCTTGTACCGGAGTACCAGGGTTGATAAAAGTAAAAAAGATGACCATGGCGACAGAAAGAGGGACGACAAAGAGCCATAGCCAGTGTAAGAGACTGCGAGAGGTCATCGTGTGCCTCCTTGTGGAAGAAACTGATAAATGCGCGCATCGGGATTGCTGTAAATGAGCGTGAAATGGCCCGAAGTGGCAATGTTGTTCTCTAAATGATCGAAAGCGCTTGGGGGGAAACCTGCCATACTAGTGAACATCACTTTTTGGCTACGTGTAAAGAGCATGTAGACATTGCCCTGCTTTGGGTACCTGAATTGAATATATTTGATTATTGAATTCGTATCCCCTGTGGCTATGGCGTGAGAGAAGTCCACTGCCCCGTCTTGTGGGTGCAAACTTGGTCGAGGTAAAGTAGCAGTGACGTACTTTTCAAGGTCCTGCTGTTGCCAGGGTGCTCCATCCCATGCTCCCAGCAGGAGCGAGTGTGCGGGAGCTATACTATAGAGATGCCTTACCCCGGCGACTTCATCATTGGTCATATAGTCCATATTTTCATTGCCGTAGCGTGTCAAGCAGAAGCCACCGAGTAAGAGCAAGCAGAGACAGATATTGGCTGCTACTCGCCAGGAGTTCTTTTTCAGCAGAGGAACATCGTGCAAGAGGGTGGCGATCAAAAAAACCATCGATGGCTGAGAAAACAGATAGGCACGCAGCAGCATTTCGCCACCGTAGGGCTGAATAACAAAAAGGAGGAATGGGGTCAGTGCGAGCAGAATAATCGTTGCATCCTGGTACCCCCTACGCCAACGCAGAAAACCGCCAACACAGGCACAACCCCAGACAAAGAGACTCATCACAAGGCGCATACGCGTAATAAAGAGGTGTTGTGCATCTCCGGCAACGCGGCTGGTAACGTTCTCTGAGAGTGAGGTGGAGAGCTGAAAACCGCTAAAGACATCAGAAGCATGTCCTGCAAGAAACGATTGACTCATGAATACAATCCATAAGACAGTCATCACGGTCATCAGCAATGGAAGCCACCATAGGGAGCAACGACGGCATAGCACAAGAGCAAAAACACTCAGTATGGTAAAAAAAGGTGTTAATTGGTGGCTAAATACAACGAATGCGAATATGACAATAACGCAAACAATAAGAGTGTAGCGTTGCCGGAGCTGGAGGGGTTCCGTCAATGGGTCAGGAGCTGTGAGCCAGCGGTAAAGACCCGTCAGAAAAGGAAGTTTTGGCGAGCAGCGGACGGATGAGTTAGGCCCCGCATGTGGTGAAGTTTTAAACCATTTGAGCAGAATAGCAATCATCGTGAGATAGAGAAAGAAACACAAGCCTTGAGGTGAATAGTAATCCTGCCCAACCCAATTGGTGAGATAAAATAACCAGATAGCTAGGTAGACAATACGTTTGTTATTAGTAAAAGAAGTAAAGAGCATATACAATGGGCCAAAGTAGAAGATGTTGTAGAAGATGGGTGCCCACGTCGCAAAATTCAAAATGTCAAGATAGCCCGCTATTTTCGTAATAAAGGCGCTGAGGGAAAAGAAGCCAGGCCAGCTAAAGTACGCAGTGAGTGTGGGATCGACTGTCCCTGTACGCATAATATATTCAGTATATCCGGCATGCTTATAGACAGATGCAAAACGTGGCATCTCTTCGATGAGCGTATTCACACCATATAACATAATGATAAGCAAGGCAAAATAGACGCATAGAGCAGATATTCTTATTCTCTTGCGATAGAGTAAAATACAAAAACAAGCCGTAATAAATACTATGGTACCAAGCAGTAGAGGTGGAAAGACAGAGACCAAGCCAAGATCATTCATCTGGCGTATATTGATAGCTTGTAAAGAAAGACACCAGGCCAGAAATGCTCCGAACGGAGCGAGGTAGAGGGCCGTATCTATAAGAGTATCTAATTGAGTTAAGCTTTCCTGGTCTACTGCTGTTTTGCTCAGTATTGGCATATGGATGGTAGGGATATCGGCGATAGCATGTTTATCGATCATGGCGGTACCTATGATGCTGGTATTAGCCGTATTAATGAGCGATATGTCATGTAGATCTTGTTCTTGCTCCGCTGAAAATTTTGTAAGTCTAACTCTCATTTCTCTCCTCATATAAGTCAAGTATCTTTAATTGGCTTCGGAATGATCCTGCTCTTTCACCATCAGCTCTTTTTGTCCATGAGATGTTGCTTCAGCATGTTCTGGCGTTTGTAATATAATCTTTTTGAGTTTAACGGTTATTTGTGACATACTATCAAAATAAGAGATTTTATCTATTGGTAATTGGTCTTTGGGATGTAGGTGGCTATCAGGTGACAGCTGAGAGAGAACATCATGGTGTTTGATGCTATTCAAATGGCCACTGGTCCTTGAACGATGGTGCTGGATCTTCGGAATTTTTAGCGTATCAAGCTCAGATATGATCATGGTATTACTGGGCGTTTTAACGACCTTCAAACGACTACTGGTGCTTGAACGATACTGTTGGATTGCAGGGATTTCTATCGTATCAAGCTCAGCCATGGTCATAGCATTGCCGAGCGTGGTGAGTTGAATAGCACCAAGCTGTGGATTTAAAGCTGGCAGCATGATAGTATCCAGCGATGCAATTTCATCGAGATAAGGATTGCGCGGCTGGCGGCCAAGCAGCACTGTGACGAGCATAGGCATCATAAAGAGTGATTCTACAGCCATGCCTAAGACCCAGCCCAGACTAAGGCCGATTAAGCCACCTATCGGCGCGCCAAACGCCGCCAGAGCTAATTCCAGGATGCTTCCTAGAACGATGGGCAGAATGGCTTGTCCTACGCGATCTTTAATCCGGCATAAAGATATATAGTGATTTTTAATAATCAATGGGAAAGAGGCAAGCATCAGAACGCGCAAAGTTCCCACAGCATTGTTTGCGTATTCCTGCCCAAAAATATTTAAAATCGGCTCTGCTCCGATCACCAGAATCGCGCCAATAAGCAGACTGGAAAGCACAGAGAGACCGACAGTCAGGCGAGTTTTCTGTGTCAGCGTTGTCACCTCAGCGGCATTTGTCACATGCAGAACCGTAGTAAGTGAAAGCGAAAGGGAAAAGACAAAGTTGGCAATCATGTATGCAATATAGAATGAAGCATTCATTTTTGCTGAAAGCATGATAGCTACGAGCAAAGGCAGGATCTGCATGGGGGCTTGTAGAATCAAGTTGAGACTGTGATGTTGAAGGGAAGCCATGCCGAGGCTACGCATGATCTTCCAGTGCGGAATATAGTGTTTCAGTGACCATTTCTTCTTGCGAATAAGAAAGATCACAATGGGCAACAACGAGATAAGATTCCCCATTGACCATGCTGTATAAATGCTTATGCCAGTGGTCTGCTTGAAGTATTGTGCGGCAACAACAAGGAAGACCAGCTTCATGATCGAGAATAATGTATTGCGCCACAGTTGTATTCCGCCTTGTAGTAAGGCAATCGCCACTTGATCAAGCAGCACAGTGATACTTGCAAGGCAGACGCCCAGCGCGAAAAGAAGGACATTTTGTAGTGTTGCTCCCAACGATCCCAGTTCAGAGGAAAGGTAAGGAGCAAGCACCGCGAAACCTATACTCAACACTAACGTACAGACAGTCACCACGATCAAAGATGCACTGACCAAGGAACCAGCCAGATCTCTGTTGCGCGGAATCTCAGTCAGCAAGACCGTTCCTTGCCCAGCCAAAGAAAATCCCGTCAGCAAGATCATTGCCGACGTGGCTGCCGAAGCTAGGCCAACTGAGTCAGGAGTGTAAAAACGAGCAGCCACCAACCAGAACGCAAAGCCTAGCGTAGAAGTGACGAGCATAGTCAGCACTAATGAACTGGTATTGAAGAGCAGATCCGTATTCTTTTTTAACCATTTCGGTAGAGGTATACTCATTTTATACGTCCTTGTTGTAAACGGCGTAGCGCCCACCGGCTTCTCAGGTAAGCCAGAGGGCCATGTAACATACCTCGTAATTCAAGCTTTGTGAGTTCTTTAGGGTAAAATGTAGATTTGCGTTTATTCTTTGACGAGCGGGTACTAAAGGTAAAAAATATGCCATAGGGTATTTTCTTGATGAGATCAAAGACCAGTGTGGGTTGATCAATAACCATTTTCGTGAGGTAGGCCGTTAAACCCGCACCGTAACAGTACATCTGTTTGCACAGCTCTGGGTAGTTGCGATGATGGGGGTGATAGAGTAAGGCGGCTGGTTCGTAGACGAGAGTATGCCCCTGCGTAACGATCTGAAAAAATATAGCGAGGTCTTCTCCCCCCTTGGCCAGAGTACCAGCCCCAAGATCAGCAGCGAAACCACCAATCTCTCGTAAATAAGCTGCTGTGAAGGCAATATTGGCTCCCGTGCCCAGAGTCCCGGCAGTATAAGGGAACAGGGGAGTTCTGGGATGGTGTTCGTACATATCAAAAAGGCGGCGCGAGAACCCTTTACTGTATCCGCCGTATTGCTCAAACCAGCCTTGGGCCTGAGTTTCTAATTCCATTGGGAGGACCAAGCCACTGACACAGACCGCCTTGTGAGAAGCTTGAAAGCCGCGTACTAGCTCCTGTAACCAGTAGGGATCAACAACCACATCGTCGTCAGTAATGGCTATAATCTCGCCTCTGGCTTCGTGGATGCCTCGGTTACGGGCATGGGAGAGTCCAGGGCGGTCTTCGCGTGCATAGCGCACATGAGGTAGATGCCCATAGGCCCGTTTAATGAAGTCCATTGTCGCAGAACTACTAGGGGCGTTATCGACAACAATGATTTCATAATGTGGGTAGCGTAAAGCCAGCAGAGCCGTCAAACAACGCTGGAGGAGTGCTGGACGATTACGGGTAGCGACAATTACACTAGCGAAAGGT
>VBJK01000491.1:0-3330 GCA_005879655.1 Chloroflexota bacterium
ACCATATAGCAATAAGCATATTCACTCATTCATACGATCGAGCCAATAATTCGTAACATGCAAAATAAATACTCCAACAAACTTAGCAAGTTATACCCCATGCTCTACTGCTGAGATATGGTATTCCTTGTCTAAGGGTTGAGCTTTTGGAGAGTAAAGGGGAGATCGCGGGAGACTTTCCACCAGGATCGAAAAGCAGTAGAATAAAATGGTTTCCATCTTGGTTAATATAACTTGGAGGCAAAAAATATGACAAATATCTTTCTAAGCCCTTCATAAGCAAAAGGAGAAGTCATTGAAAAATTTTTTCCTGTCTTTAGGACTCATTACTCTAGTAGTAAGTGCAATATTTACTGTGCGCACTACTACTTTTGCTGCACCAGCAACGCATGCAGCTACCGCACCCGCGCTGAAGCTAGTACCATCCTGTTCTGAGGCACCCGTAGAGTCTGTGCGTTGTATGGCCATTCGGGTTGTTCCACCGGATGGGACTGCTAGTACGAATGGTCCCTCCGGCTTCGGGCCTGTCGATCTGCGCTCTGCGTATAATCTTGCAACAACTGGCGGGAACAACAAGACGATTGCGATTGTCGATGCCTTTGATGACCCCAATGCCGAAGCAGACCTGGCGGTCTACCGTTCCCAGTTTGGCCTCCCACCTTGCACAACCGCCAATGGCTGCTTCAGGAAGGTTAACCAGGACGCAGGTACCAACTACCCACGCTCCGATGGCAGGTGGGCAGAGGAAATCTCGCTGGATCTCGACATGGTGAGTGCCATCTGCCCCAATTGTCATATTCTCTTAGTAGAAGCACAAAATGCCAATCTGCGCAACCTGGGCAAAGCCGTTGACACGGCAGTAAGCCTGGGTGCGACCGCTGTGAGTAACAGCTATGGTGGTAGCGATTTTCCTCAAGAGGTAGCTCTCTATGGAGAATATTATAACCATGCCGGTGTTGCTATTACAGCCAGTACAGGTGATAACGGCTTCGGGACGCAGATTCCAGCCTCCTTTAATACGGTGATCGCCGTTGGTGGCACAACACTGGTACGCAATCCTGGTACGAGCCGTGGGTGGAGCGAAAGTGCCTGGGCTGGTTCGGGGAGTGGTTGTAGTGCATATGCGACAAAACAAGTTTGGCAGACCGATCCCGGCTGTGACCATCGAAGTATCGCCGATGTTTCTGCCGTAGCTGACCCACACACAGGGGTCGCTGTGTTTGATACCTTCGGCTACTCAGGCTGGCTCGTTTTTGGGGGTACCAGCATCTCAGCCCCTATTATCGCTAGCATCTACGCACTAGCCGGAAATGCTGCTCAGATCAATCCGGGAGCCTATCTCTATAGCCATGCCAACTCCTTGAATGATATCTCAGCAGGGGCCAATGGCAGTTGTGCCAATGCTTACCTCTGCGTTGCCCAACTCGGCTACGATGGTCCAACTGGCTTGGGAACACCCAATGGAACTCTTGCCTTTTAGAGCCATTCTCTCGTTCTCCTACCGATACCCGCCTCGGCATGAGTGAAGTGAGCGAGCAGAAGCAGTCACCTTTGCGAAAGACCAACTTGTTGGTCTCCTGCAAAGGTGACTGCTTCTGCTCGCTCAACCCTAGAGATGGATACAATATCACCACTAACACACTGTTGTCGTCACCACAAAAATCTGCTATATTGGCTATACGGATAAGAGCTACTTGCACAATTACAGTATCCTGCTAAGCCTCGAAAGCAACGGAGTCTTTCTATTATGAACACACACAACGGCGCAACCACTGGCCTGAAGCGTACCCCCCTCTATGAGCAACATCGTGCACTTGGTGCGCGAATTGTAGAGTTCGGTGGCTGGGAGATGCCAGTGCAGTATAGCGGTATTTTGCAGGAACATCAGGCCGTACGCACACACGCGGGCCTCTTCGATGTGAGCCATATGGGCGAATTTAAGGTCGAAGGTAGTGATGCACTGGCCTTCTTGCAAGAACTCGTCCCCAACGATGTGGCAAAGCTTGCTATCCATCAGGCACTCTATACACAATTGTGCCGCCCCGATGGCAATACTATCGATGACCTGCTCGTATACCGGTTGGCGGAACGCCATTACATGCTCGTCGTAAATGCAGGCAATATTGCCAAAGATCTGGCGTGGATTCAGCAACAGGCGACCAGCTTTGCCAATGTGACAATCACCGATCAATCGGATACTACCGCGTTGCTCGCCCTGCAAGGTCCGGCTGCGCAGGCGATCTTGCAGCCGCTAACCGAACTGACGTTATCCGCTATCCAGTATTATCACTGCAAGCCGGGGAGCGTGGATGGCATCACTTGCTTAGTCTCGCGTACAGGCTATACCGGTGAAGCTGGTTTTGAGCTATACTGCGCACCAGCGGATGTTGTCAATTTGTGGAATAATATATTAGCGGCGGGCAGTGAGCACGGCTTGCTACCTGTCGGTCTGGGGGCACGCGATACATTGCGCTTGGAAGCTGGCTACTGTCTCTACGGACACGAACTGGACGAGCAGACTAATCCACTGGAGGCACGACTGGGCTGGACGGTCAAACTTAAAAAAGGGCACTTTATCGGACGTGACGCCCTGCTGGCAGTGAAGGAGCATGGGCCACGCAAACTACTCATCGGCATCGAGTTGCTCGCACGCGGGGTACCGCGCAGTGGCTATACTATCTATGAAGGCGAGCAACCGATCGGCGTCCTGACCAGTGGCGCGCCAGGACCGACCGTCGGCAAGAATATCGGTATGGGCTACGTCGCTGCTCAACACGCCGTTGCGGGACAACAGATACAGATCGAGATTCGCGGCAAACGAGTCGCCGCGCAAATCGTCGCCTTGCCATTTTACCAACGTCTGAAATAATATGTGGCTGCGATCACTTGTGATCGCCCTCATCTGGAGGAAGAGAGAAAATGATGGGAAATCTATATCATCCTGGCAACCTGAAATACAGCAAAACCGACGAGTGGGTGCGCATTGAAGGCGACCGGGCTGTTATTGGTATTAGCGACTATGCTCAAGATCAGCTCGGCGATATCGTCTATATCGAATTGCCCTCGGATGCTGGTACGGTCGAGCACGAAACAAAGTTTGGCGATCTCGAATCGGTGAAGGCCACCTCCGAGCTTGTCTCTCCTGTTAGTGGCGACATTGTGGCAGTGAATGAGCAGCTCAAAGACCATCCTGAATGGATCAATGAGAGTCCCTATGATCAGGGCTGGTTGCTCGTCGTCAAACTCTCCAATCCAGTTGAGGTGGATAACTTGATGGATGCTGAGCAGTACCTCCGCTATCTAGAGGGCCGCTAGGTTCTTTTTCCGTCA
>VBJK01000491.1:3420-12638 GCA_005879655.1 Chloroflexota bacterium
TCTGTTAACTCCAGTTCCAGAACATGTACGTCTAGCGCGGCCATTGGCGCTTCCTCCCGCCCTGTCCGAGCCAGACCTGAAACGCTTACTGAGCCGTATGGCAGCTCGCAACAAGGATCTCGATACCACGATTTCATTCCTTGGCGCGGGCACCTACGATCACTTCATACCCAGCGTCGTCCCACATCTGCAACGCCGCTCTGAATTTGTCACGTCGTACACACCGTATCAGCCCGAAGTGAGCCAGGGCATGTTGCAGGCCATTTATGAATTTCAGACGATGGTCTGCCAGATTACCGGCCTCGATGTCGCCAATGCCTCGCTTTACGACGGCTCAACGGCGCTCGTCGAAGCCGTCTTCGTCGCGCTTGGCCCCGCTGGCCGTGGCGAAGTGGTTATATCGGCAGGAGTCGATCCGCAATACCGGCGCGTCTTGCACAGCTATGCCTTCTCGCGGGGCTTCACTGTGAAAGAGGTTCCCATCACCAATGGCGTTACAGACTTGGCCGCGCTAGAGCAGGCTGTGGGTCCTGAGACTGCTGCCGTCGCCATTCAACAGCCCAACTTTTTCGGTTGTCTTGAAGACGTACACAGCATCGAACGGCTCGCCCATAAAGGTAAGACCCTCTTCATCACGGCCATCACTGAGCCAGCTTCGCTCGCGTTACTCGCACCACCAGGAGCATATGGAGCTGATATTGCTGTAGGTGAGCTGATGAGTTTCGGCAATAGCATGAGTTATGGTGCACCAGCGCTGGGCTTTATGGCCTCCAAGCAGAAATTTCTGCGGCTCTTACCCGGACGCTTGGTAGGACAGACCGTCGAGGAAGGCGGGCAGAAGCAGACAGGCTATGTATTGACTTTGCAGACGCGCGAACAGCATATTCGGCGCGAACGAGCGACCTCCAATATCTGTACCAACCAGTCATTGTTGGCCGTTGGCGCAACCATCTTCATGGCAGCACTGGGCAAACAGGGCTTCCGCGAACTCGGCGAACTCTGCCTGCAAAAAGCACACTATGCCTTGCGCCAGATTACCGCGCTTCCTGGCTTCAGTGCACCGTTCAGCCGTCCCTTTTTCGATGAATTCGTGATCAAAGCGCCAGTCTCGACCGATAAGCTACAGCAATTGTTCGATAAGGCTGGGATAATCGGCGGTTATCCGCTCAACGAAACGTATGGCATGGACAACTGTATGCTCTTCTGTGTGACTGAGACGCGTACAAAAGAAGATATCGATACCCTGGTCAGTATATTGAAAGAGGTGCAGGCATGAGCGCTGAGAAGTTGATTTTTGAACAGGGAGCACCAGGCCGTCGCGCCGCGAGCATGCCCGCGCTAGACGTTCCGAGCGAGCCGCTGGCGAGCATGATCCCGCCTAGCCTGCAACGTGAAGTACTCGCGCCCCTACCGGAGGTCAGCGAGATCGAAGTTGTACGCCACTACACGCACTTGTCACAGCGCAACTTTGGCGTCGATGCTGGCTTTTACCCGCTCGGCTCCTGTACCATGAAATATAATCCGAAGCTTAATGAGGATATGGCGGATCTCCCTGGCTTCGCACATGTGCATCCATTGCAGCCGGACCATACCGTGCAGGGCGTCATCCAGTTGTGCTATGAATTGGAACAGTATCTGGCAGAGATCGCTGGTATGACACGTGTCACGCTCCAACCATCAGCAGGCGCACATGGCGAGTTGACTGGCCTGATGCTCATTAAAGCATATCATCTGAGTCGAGGCGAAAATCAGCGCAATCTGGTGCTAATCCCCGATAATGCACACGGCACAAACCCAGCCAGTGCAACGCTCGCCAACTATAAGGCAGTCGAGGTGAAGTCCGATGAGCACAGCGGTGGCATTGACATGCGACACCTGCAAAAATTGCTGGAAGCTCGTGGGTCCCATATTGCGGCGATCATGATGACCAATCCTAATACGCTAGGTCTCTTCGATGCCAGCGTGGCAGAGATTGCTCGTATGGTGCACGATGTGGGAGGGCAGCTCTATTACGATGGGGCGAATGCCAATGCGGTGATGGGTATCACGCGTCCAGGTGATATGGGCTTTGACGTTGTGCACTTCAATCTCCACAAAACGTGTAGTACTCCGCATGGCGGTGGGGGGCCTGGCGCTGGTCCGATTGGTGTAAAAGGGCATCTTGTACCCTTCCTGCCCGGTCCATTGCCCGCGAAGAACGGACATAGCTATTACTGGGAAGAGCCGGGGCCGCAATCTATCGGGAAAGTACGGGCGAATAAAGGAAACTTCGGGGTACTCGTGCGGGCTTATACCTATATTCGCAGTTATGGTCCTGACGGTCTACGTCACGTCTCAGAGAGTGCTATTCTGAACGCGAACTACCTCAAGCATCAGCTGGCCTCCGACTATGAGATTGCCTATCCACAGACCTGTCAGCACGAGTTTGTGGCAACGGCGCAGCGGCACAAGCAGGAACATGGAGTGACAGCACTAGATATCGCTAAACGCTTGCTCGACTTTGGCATGTACGCCCCCACGATCTACTTCCCGCTGATTGTGCCGGAGGCGATGATGATCGAGCCAACCGAGACCGAGACACGAGAAACACTCGATACTTTCATCGATGTCATGCACCAGATTGCCGAGGAAGCGAGGAGCAATCCAGAAATCGTCACGACTGCGCCCCATACCACCGTTGTGGGTCGCCTTGATCAGGCACTGGCGGCGCGTAAACCCAACTTGCGTTGGCAGTCAGGACAAGAGATGACACATTAAGCAAACCCCAATCCGTAGCTGCGCAATTCATTGCGCTCGTTTCATGATGTGATGCTTCTGGCGCAATGAATTGCGCGGCTACGGGTTGGTTTGGTATTGTTCCTTGGCGCAATGCATTGCGCGGTTACGGAGGGGTTTTCCCTTTCTTTAAATGAGGTCAGCCAAGCGCTGAACTTGATCTAGTTCAGGAATACACGGCCAGAGCACCAGCTCATCGGTTCCAATATCGCTGAAGCTTTTGATCATCGTCTTGAGTGCTTCAGGTGTTGATGGAAATATCGCCACCATCTGTTGAGCCATGTTGCCCATGTAAGAGTAATAGCTCCCAAGATAGTGAGACAAGCCCTCAACAGCGTTAGGGCCGAGTGCATAGTAGATGCCGCCCACCAGACGTGGTTTTCCGGCACGACCAGCCTTTTGCCATACCTGCTCAGCCTGACGAAATCCCTGCTCGGCCTGTTCTGGTGGAGTGCCCCCGGTGATGAAGCCATTTCCCCAACGTGCAAGACGGCCCAATGCGGTCGGTGAGTAGGCTCCAATGAGCAATTCTGGCCCACCAGCCTGCACGGGTGGCGGGCCGATAGGACCTACTTCCTCGCTGATCGGTTGCCCGGACCAGACGCGCTCGAACAGTTCTAGCTGTCTATCAAAAATCTTGCCGCGCTGATGGAAATCAACACCAGCGGCGAGAAAATCGTCTTCGCGTCCCCCAACACCCAGACCCAGTGTCAGACGACCATTGGAGATGACATCCAGGCTCGCCGCCTGCTTGGCTAGTACAGCGGCATTGCGCAATGGCGCAAGCAACACAGTCGTCATCAAACGCAACCGCGTTGTCGCACCAGCTACAGCAGCCAGCGTGATCAATGGCTCGTAGTTTGGATAGACCAGGCGATCAACCAAACCGAGACTAGAGAATGGCCCGGCTTCTGCCCGTCTGGCCCACTCCAGTATTAATGATCCCTGAACCCCTGGACTGCTCGCGGGAAGACCTATACCAATTTTCATACAATGCTCCTGCTATTTTTGCTAGAGATTGTGCAAACTCTTCAGATGTGACAGATGCGACAGATGATTATTCTCATCAGGTACTGGCAATCTGTCACAAGTTCATTGTAGCACTAGTGCAGAAACACGAGAGGTGGTAGGGATTTGGGGTGGCATTTGGCGAAGCCACGCCTTTCGGGGTTTGGGGTGTCCCCAAATGCTCCCATTCCCCAAAAGGTTTTGGGCTTCTGCACTAGGTCCTATTTTGAGTATCACAGCCTCACTACAAGGGACACTCAACCCCGTATAACGTCTACCTTGCTCATTAGCGTTATCCCTGGAGCAAGAGGGTAAATACCAACGTAGTCTGGACTCGGTGTCTGGCTAAAGTTCTTATCTATAGCATCCCTTCCACTTTGATCGGCTAATGCTGTATAAATCTCAAATTTCCTGCCAGTATCCTTATCCACACCTATGGTTACTTGTGAAATCCACGTACCGTCATTTTCAATTGTAATAGGACCTCCTTGTTGAGGGAAGTACCCTTTCACGCCATTCGCCACTACCAGTATCCATAACTCCCTCCCTTTAGCGACGTTAAAAGCAGAACCTTGCATCGTTACGGTTAGAGGTACCTTGCTTCCTTCTATTGGAGAGGTAATAAACACACTGGGTGCGCCTAAGATTGGTGTTGGGGACGGAGTTGGTGATGGCGTAGGCGTGGGTACCACCGTAGGCTTTGGAGCTTGCTCCAGTCTCGTTAGAGTGGGCATAGCAACGAACAACCCAACTACAGAGACAATGAGCAATACAATGACGAGAAGAACGATTGCTACCACCGTGGATTTTCCTTGTTGAGGAGGCCGTGGCGGTGGTGGTGGCAACGGCTCATACGGATTAGAATAGAAAGAGTATTGGCTTTGCTGCGTTGTATGATCATTTCCTCGATGGTAATCTGGTATATCAGAACCCATAACGTGCTCCTTTACAAATGAACCTTTGTAGAACTATAATACTTTTTTCATAAATATATACGCAAAAAAGGGGATATTTTAACCTATCTTCTTGAAAAACGTTTTCTCACAAAAACGTTATAAAGGTCATATATCCAATATGATAATATATCTTGTATCAGTATAATAAAAATGGTACTTTCTACCCATATCAAAAAGTTTGTAAGCTACAGCTCACGCAAAAAGGCCAGGCAAGTAAAGCTGACCGTCGTTTCTACCTCAGCCAATTGCAGCATCGCCTCACGCGTCGTCTCCGACATATGCCAGTAGTTCGGCGTCATGCGCACCGCTAATGCAATCTCGTCTCTAGCTAATTGTAGTGTATAGCACACTTGCTGTGTATGAGATAAGGTGAAATGAGCAGAAAATTGTTCTATGACATGCGCCTGTTTGCTCTCCTCGATTGCCAGCAAATGCAGCATTGTGCGCAACGGTTGCAGATGCTCATTATTGGGTATCACGACGATCAGCAGGCCACCAGGAGCTACCACACGTGCAAATTCGTCAGGGTTACGTGGGGCAAAGATATTGAGCAAGATGTGGATACTTTTATCTGCCAGCGCTAACGGCTCTTTGAGGTTCGCCACAACAAATGACGCTTCGTGATAGCGCTTGGCAGCCATCCGTACGCCATCCTTGGAGATATCTATCCCCATATACAGGTGCTGTTGCCCCAACGCTTCCTGCAAGCGACCGAGGTAATATCCTTCCCCACAGCCCGCATCCAGGATATGATATTGAGCTTGCTGAGCTGGTCGGTACGTTGCAACGAGTTCATTGATAGCGCTTGAGAGTGGCTGGTAAAAGCCACGTTCAAGAAAGGTGCGTCGTGCTTGTAGCATCTCTCTAGTATCGCCTAGCTGTGCTTTGCGTAGCAGATTGACGTAGCCTTCTTTGGCGATATCGAAGCTATGGTTATGGGCACATTTGAGCATGGTCTGCGTTTGGGTGAGTTGCGTGTGGCAGATGGGGCAGGTTAGGAGGTTCATATTGTTCAAGGTTTTCACTCGTTCTTAAAACTTTAATAAGCCAGATGTCACCCTGCTAGTGTAGCAGGGGAAGCCGCTTTATACAATGCTTTTTTTATGAGGAGAATTGTAGAGTGCACCATAGTTGCGCAATTTATTGCGCTGTGCTCGCCATAAATACCCGTAGCTGCGCAATTTATTGCGCCTGTTTGCTTTATTTGTATCTCTGGCACAATAAATTGCGCAGCTACGGGTATTTATGGTGTAGCGTTATAATGAATTGATACGGGTATGTATGGCGAGCACGGCGCAATAAATTGCGCGGCTACGGTTTTCTTTACACGCATTGAGCGTGAGGGCCTTTTGGTCTTTTTCGCACTCTAGACAATGCGCAAAAAATCTGTTACACTCAAACTAAGAAGAGATATACATAAAAAGCGACGATGCGGAGAGTAAGCACCAGGGAACGAGCAGGCAGAAAAGGTCATCGACTGCAAGCCCTTTCGCGTGACCCACACGCCGAAGTTCACCCCAGAGCTGGCTATTGAAACCAAGCAGAGTAAGTAGATAGCCCCGGATCGTCTCCGTTACCAGACCAACCGAGAGGAATGTACCTTTGCCTGCATCCTGAGCAAAAATTAGCAGGAAATGGCAATACATTCAATACGGGTGGTACCACGGAGCTTGCTATACCGACAACTTCGTCCTGTTGACGATGTGTCGGTTTTTTTATTCTCTGGAGGATGTATGATAGGACAATTAGAGGATTTACTTGAGCAACTGGACGCCTTACGAGCACGAGCAATTGCAGAACTGGCACCGATTGACTCATCAGCTGCGCTAGATGAATGGGATGTACGTTATCTGGGACGCAATCGCGGTGAACTAAAGAATACCTCCGCTGTTATGCCCAGGCTGACCAAAGAAGAGCGTCCAGTAGTAGGACAAAAAATCAATACCGTTAAAGCAGAACTTGAGCGACAACTTACAGCCAAACGCGAAGCACTCAAACAGCAGGCATTACAACAAGCCTTAGAACAGGAACGCGTCGATGTGACGCTACCTGGCCGTGCAATCACCAGCGGTCACATGCATCCACTATCGCAAATCATTCTAGAAGTGACACACATCTTCGTCAACATGGGCTTCCATGTCGTCCAGGGCTTAGAAGTCGAGACGGATTATCACAACTTCCAAGCTCTCAATATTCCTGCGGACCATCCGGCGCGCGATATGCAAGACACCTTCTGGGTCAATCCTGGCCAGATCCTGTTGCGCACGCATACCTCGCCGATTGTATCGCAACGAGGCCATTGATGCATCACACGAGGCAATGTTCCACCAGATCGAAGGACTACTCGTGGACGAAGCGTGTACCATGGCCGATCTCAAGGGCTGTCTGGAACGTTTCGCGCAAGAGCTGTTCGGTGACGGTCGTCAACTGCGCTTCCGTGGTAGCTACTTCCCATTCACCGAACCAAGTGCGGAGGTCGATATCGACTGCATTATGTGCGATGGGAAGGGCTGTCGTGTCTGCAAATATAGCGGCTGGCTAGAGATCCTTGGCTGCGGCATGGTTCACCCCAAATTGTTGCGTGAAGTAGGTTATGATCCTAAAACATACCGTGGCTTCGCCTTTGGCATGGGCGTTGAGCGCATCGCAATGTTGAAGTACGGCATTGGCGAGATACGTCTGTTCAGTGCCAACGATTTACGCTTCTTACGCCAATTCTGATACCAAACCCGTCACCGCGCAATTTATTGCGCCAGAAGCATAACAACATAAAACACGCTCAACAACCAAAATACCGACCAAATCAACCCGTAGCCGCGCAATTTATTGCGCCAGAAGCATAACAACATAAAACACGCTCAACAACCAAAATACCGACCAAACCAACCCGTAGCCGCGCAATTCATTGCGCCAGAAGCATAACAACATAAAACACGCTCAACAACCAAAATACCGACCAAACCAACCCGTAGCCGCGCAATTTATTGCGCCAGAAGCATAACATAAGAAAATAGGTACAATAACCAAAAACACATAACAAACCAATCCGTAGCCGCGCGATTTATTGCGCCAGAAGTACCACATAATAAATTGCGCAGCTACGGACGATTCTCATAAGGAGTTTTGTTTACATGCGAGTACCATTAAGTTGGCTCAAAGATTATGTCGCTATCACCATGTCGCCGGAGGAGCTGGCCCATACACTGACCATGGCCGGATTAGAAGTTGAGGCCATTGACTATATTGGAAAACCATGGGGTGACAAGATCATTACAGCACAGATCATGCATCTAGAGCCAGTAAAGGGATCGGACCACCTCAACTATACGCGAATTTCTACAGGAACACAGGAACTCGGCGTTATCTGTGGTGCCCCGAATATCAAGCTGGGCGACAAGGTGCCGCTAGCCTTGCCGGGTGCGCAGATTGGCGACATCACGATTAGCGAGACGCGCAAAATGGGGTATATCTCGCAAGGCATGCTCTGCTCATTGCGCGAGCTGGGGATCGGTAGCGATCACTCCGGCATCTACATCCTCGATACTGACACAAAGCTTGGTCAGCCGCTAGTGAACTTGCTGGGCGAGGTCGTACTGGAGTTCTCGATCAAAGCCCATCGTGGTGATCTTTCTTCGATCCTTGGCATTGCACGCGAAGTGGCAGCGCTGACAGGGCAACCCTTGCGCCTGCCAGCTATCACCATTCACGAACAGGGCACGCCCGCAACTGAGATGGTCAAGGTGACGGTTGACGCGCCAGAGCTGTGTCCACGTTATACAGCACGTGTGATCAGCGGTGTCAAACTCGGTCCCTCACCCAGTTGGCTGGGTCGCCGCCTATTAGCAGCTGGCATGCGCCCGATCAATAATGTCGTCGATATCACCAACTATGTCATGCTAGAGTGTGGGCAACCACTGCACGCCTTCGACTACGATCTCGTGCCCGAACACCATATTATCGTACGCCGCGCCTACCAAGGCGAGACGCTGAAGACGCTCGATGACGTACAACGCAAATTGACGCCTGACATGTTGCTGATCACCGATCCGACCGGGCCGACCGCTATAGCAGGCGTGATGGGTGGCGCAAAGAGCGAAGTCAACGATCAGACCCAGACAATCTTGCTGGAAGCAGCCAACTTCCTGGGATCAAGCATACGCCGCACCTCGGTAAAGCTCGGACTGCGTACGGATGCTTCTAGCCGTTTCGAGAAAAGACTCGATCCCGAACTAGTGCTCATCGGCACAAAGCGGGCTTGTCAACTGATGCAAGAGCTGGCCGGTGGAACAGCCCATCCTGGCGTGATAGATTGTTATCCGCAACCTGTACAGCCGCGCACCATTCCATTCTCGACCGAGGACGTAGCATGGCTCACGTCGATGAAAGTCACGCAAGACGATGTGACAAAGGCACTCTCCCCACTTGGCTTCGCAGTAACAACGGATGAGCTGGATGGGCAGATGCTCGTTGCGGTGCCAA
>VBJK01000093.1 GCA_005879655.1 Chloroflexota bacterium
GCAGGAATACGGCGGGCTAATTCAACATTCATCTGATTACGGGCATCGCGGATTAATGTGACGACCTGCTGCACCAGACTAAACTGTTGCTCCACTTCGTCATCAATAGCAGCGATGGCAATTTCAGGCCAGGGCGCAATGATGAGCGCTGAAGCGGGCCACTGCGCCGGATTGGGTTCGCTGGTACGATAGAGGTACTGCCAGACCTCTTCAGTCACAAAGGGCATAAAGGGGTGTAGCAAGCGTAAGCTGTGATCCAGCACGGCACGCAGAATAGCAGCTGTAGTGCGCCGCGCCTGCTCATCGCCTTGCATCTGCACCTTGGCAATTTCAACATACCAGTCGCAGTAATCGGACCAGAAGAAGTCATTGATCTGGCGTCCAGCCTCACCCAACTGGAAATCATCGATCAAACGTGTCGCCAGCTGAGACAGATGTGCCAGGCGACTGAGTATCCAGCGATCAGCGAGTGTACGCGCTTGCAGCTCGTTAATGTCCGGCACACCGCCACCGATCTCAGCAGTGGTCAGCAATACGAAGCGCGAAGCATTCCAGATCTTATTCGCAAAGTTCCGATTGCCAATGATGCGCACTTCGATCAGCTTCATATCATTGCCGGGCGTACTGCTGGTGGCCAGGGTAAAGCGCAACGCATCGGTGCCAAACTTGTCCATGACATCGAGAGGATCGACGACATTGTTTTTCGACTTACTCATCTTCTCCCCTTTGGCGTCACGCACCAGTCCATGCAGGTAGATGGTCTCGAAGGGGATCGTCCCCATGAAATGAATACCGGCCATCACCATACGCGCCACCCAGAAGAAGATGATATCGTACCCCGTCTCCATCACAGTTGTAGGATAGTAACGCTGTAGGTCCGCTGTATGTTCGGGCCAGCCCAAGCAGAGCCTCGCTACCACAATGAGCACAGAGACTAACATCCTCACGGCTCACAGTCATCTCATTGCACTCATCACAGTACCAGACTGGAATACGATGACCCCACCAGAGCTGGCGCGAAATTGTCCAGTCGTGGATATTTTCCAGCCAATCGACATACGTCTTGTTCAAGCGCTCCGGCAGGATCTTGATCAGACCATATTTCACCGCATTCAACGCTGGCGTAGCCAATGGCATCATCTTGACGAACCACTGCTTAGAGATGAGCGGCTCAATGACGGTATCACAGCGCTGGCAACGGCCTAACGGCACCACATAGTCCTCAATCTTGACAATCAGACCGAGTTTGTCCAGCGCTTCCACCAGATTTTTGCGCGCCTCATAGCGCTCCTGTCCGGCGTAAGGACCAGCTTCGGCAGTCATGATCGCGTCAAAGCCAATCACCTGAATTTCTGGTAGATGGTGTCGTTTGCCAATCTCAAAGTCCGTCGGGTCGTGTGCTGGCGTCACTTTGACTGCGCCAGTGCCAAACGAAGCGTCAACAGCTGCATCTCCAATAATCGGAATCTCGCGTCCAATCACGGGCAGGATAGCCATCCGACCAATAATATCCTGGTAGCGTGCATCGCTGGGATTGACCGCCACGGCAGTATCACCCAGAATAGTTTCAGGACGCGTGGTGGCAACGCTGATATATGCAGTCTGCGTCTCGCCAGCGCGTGGCTTGAGTGGATAACGCACATAGGTCAGCTTGCCCGCTGTATCGACGTGATTGACCTCCAGATCAGAGATGGCACTCATACAGCGCGGACACCAATTGATGATACGCTCCCCGCGATAGATCAATCCTTCTTCGTACAAGCGCACGAAGACTTCACGCACCGCCTTCGACAAACCTTCATCAAACGTGAAGCGCTCACGCGACCAGTCGCAAGAAGCGCCTAGGCGGCGATGCTGGTCCTGAATACGGCTCTTATACTGATGCACCCATTGCCAGACACGCGCGATAAATGCTTCACGGCCAACCTTATGGCGATCGGTCCCTTCGCTCGCCAATAAGCGTTCCACCACGGCCTGTGTCGCAATGCCCGCATGATCTTCGCCAGGCACCCAGAGTGTCTCGTCACCCCGCATACGATGATAGCGGATCAGGATATCCTCAATAGTGGCCGTGATGGCGTGCCCCACGTGCAATGCGCCAGTCACGTTGGGAGGCGGCATACTAATCACAAAGGGCCTGCGGGACGGGTTCGGACGTGGCATAAAGTAGCCGCCCTCTTCCCAGAACCGATACCATTTGCCCTCCACGGACTGTGGCTCATAGGTCTTTGGCAATGATGTAACTGATAGTGTTTGTATAGTCTCGCTCCGTTGTTCCTGCTCGATCATAGCCCCTCCTGCTCAATGGCAACTCTCGTAGTTGCTCAAACCCATAAAAAAAACCCTTCCCGTCAAGGACGAGAAAGGACGTGACTCGTGGTACCACCTTGTTTTGATCAATAATTCTTGCGTAAATTGATCCTCATTCGTGCTGTAACGGGCAGACCGTGGAAATCTACTCAATATGACATAGCTCGACTTCCAGACTCGCAGGCGACGTTCAGTGTATTTGCTCCGAGGAAGACTTCCAGCTGCTGATCTTCCGTCTCTAGCGGACCATTACGCTTACTCCTCCTGCTCTTCGTCACTCCAATATTTTGATTTGTTAGAGATAAGTTTACTGAGTATGGGTTTGGTTGTCAAGTGCTCTGTGCATAAGGGGTGTACCTCAATTTTTTGCGCCGAGGCCAGGGCAACCACAAGGGATTGCCCAAAAAGAGGTTTTTGGGGACACCCCAAACCCCGTCAAAGGGCTTGCAGCCCTTTGCAATCCTGCTGTCAAGCGTTAGGTTGATGCATAGTAATGCCATACTTATTGCCATGGGCAGTCACAACAAGTTTGTTGCTTTGTCGCCAACCAGTTAAGAAAAACAGATCCAGTGTTCTCCTCACCTCATTTCCGTTTGACACACATCCCCCACAATGTCATACTACCCATTAGTGAGCAGCAAAACGCAAAAAGAGGAACGTTAATCATCATGTCCAACCCACAAGACACCTCTCCCGCAACGACGCAGCAGGGAACAGGCACAGCAGGATCACGCACAGTGCGTGCACCACGTGGCACAACCCTTTCGTGCAAGGGCTGGCAACAAGAAGCCGCTATGCGCATGCTGATGAATAATCTTGACCCTGATGTCGCAGAGCGGCCCGATGATCTCGTCGTCTATGGTGGATCAGGACGCGCCGCCCGCTCCTGGGCAGCCTTTGATGCTATTGTACGTTCGCTACAACAGTTGGAGGCAAATGAGACTTTACTGGTGCAATCGGGGAAGCCTGTAGGCATCTTTCGTACGCATGCTGATGCTCCACGTGTGTTGATCGCCAACTCTCATCTCGTCCCTCACTGGGCTAATTGGGACGAATTTCGCCGTCTAGAAGCGCTCGGTCTGACGATGTATGGACAGATGACGGCAGGCTCCTGGATCTATATTGGCTCGCAGGGGATTGTACAGGGCACTTATGAGACCTTCGCGGAGGCTGCACGCAAACACTTCGGCGGTACGTTGAAGGGAAAATTTGTGCTGACGGCTGGCCTCGGCGGCATGGGAGCGGCACAACCATTAGCGTGCACGATGAATGAGGGCGTGTGCTTGGTGGTAGAAGTTGACGCTCAGCGTATTCAACGCAGGTTGGATACAGGCTATTGTGACGAAATGGCTAGCACGCTGGATGAGGCGCTGGACCAGGTCCGTGAAGCCTGTGAGCAAGGGCAACCGCTCTCCATCGGTGTACTTGGCAATGCTGCTGAGATTTATCCAGAACTTGTACGACGCAATATTATTCCCGATCTGGTGACAGATCAAACCTCCGCTCACGATGCCCTCAACGGCTATATTCCCGCTGACCTCTCACTAGCAGAGGCAAATGATTTACGTCAGCGTGACCCCCAGGAGTATATTCGTCGCTCGTTGCAATCAATGGTGACGCATGTACAAGCCATGCTAGAGATGCAGCAACGAGGGGCAGCTGTCTTCGATTATGGGAACAATTTGCGCGGACAAGCGCTGGCGGCTGGCGAGACACATGCCCTCGACTTTGCTGGCTTTGTACCAGCATATATCCGACCCCTCTTCTGTCGAGGGAAAGGTCCTTTCCGTTGGGTCGCGCTCTCAGGAGATCCAGAGGATATCTATCGCACCGACGAGGCTATACTCGCGCTATTCCCTGAAGACGAAGCACTGAAGCGTTGGATCACTCTGGCACAGAAAAAAATTCATTTCCAGGGCTTGCCCGCACGTATTTGTTGGCTTGGCTATGGGCAACGCGACCGAGCTGGTCTGGCCTTCAACGAGCTGGTAGCCAAAGGCATCGTCAAGGCACCTATTGTGATTGGACGCGATCACCTGGATAGCGGTTCAGTCGCTTCCCCATATCGAGAGACCGAAGCGATGAAGGATGGTAGCGATGCCATTGCTGACTGGCCGCTACTCAATGCCCTGCTCAACACGGCCTCCGGCGCAACCTGGGTCTCGCTCCATCACGGCGGAGGCGTCGGCATTGGTTATGCTATCCATGCGGGACAGGTCATTGTGGCCGATGGTACACCGCAGGCTGCTGAACGCCTCTCACGCGTGCTCACCAACGATCCAGGGACAGGTGTGATGAGACATGTGGACGCTGGTTACGATGACGCCATTGCCTGCGCCAAAGAATGGGGACTCAAGTTGCCTGGCCTATAAAGATCGTAGCCGCGCAATTCATTGCGCCAGGTTCATGAGCTAAGATAGCATGCGTAATAAATTGCGCGGCTACAGCATTCTTCTGTAAGCATGGCGCAATAAATTGCGCAACTACGATCTTTACACGCACGGCTGGTAGGTAAAAAAATTGGCGGACACTCCTGCCCCATAGAGTGCTACCAGCTTCTATTACCTCTAATAAGTTGCAAGAAAGCTACAAAGATGCACGCGCCAATAAAAGCAACGATAACAGTTCCTAAGAAACCAAAAGGGGCGTGGCCGAGATCGAGCAGGCTGGTGAGAAAGCCACCAATAAATGCTCCGACGAGTCCAACGATAATATTGCCGATGCAGCCATAGCTGCGACCGCGTATAAAAGCACTAGCAAAAAAACCTGCCACCAAGCCCACCAAAAGCCAGGCGAGCAGACTTCCTGGTTGCAGGATATTACTAATATCTATTTTTGCCATCTGAAGAAGACTAGTCATATCTGTTTTCGTCATTTGCAGAAGGCTACTCATATCTATTTTCATCACATCATAAGCTCCTCTCATTGTTTTTTGCTTAAATATTCTACGTACTAGCCATTGCTAATGTTATAGCATACTTCTTTTCTTCTCTTTTGCCGCCGGAGACGGCAGGAGAAAGGGAGCGCAGAGGGTTGCCCTAAAGAGAATTTCCTATAAGGCCGTGGTATATTGGTGAATCGATGCACTCGTGTATACAATGAGAAGAGGGGCATCCATGCAGATCCAGTCTTGTGTCCCATCCTGGTTGTTGTTGTGCTTGGCAGAGCAGAAAAGTGCAAGAGGTGCATTATGCCTACTCGTTTCATACTGGTACGTCATGGTGAGACACTCGCCAATCGCGAGTTTCGCTATGTTGGCGCGCGCGACGATCCCTTGTCGGAGCATGGACAAGTACAGGCAACACTCTTAGCGTATCATACCGCCTTGCCGATTGCGGAGCAACACCACGTTACTGTACAAACACTAGACGCACTCCGCGAAAATAACTTTGGGACATGGGAAGGTCTGAGTCGTGCCGAGGTATTAGAGCGTAGTACCGAAGATAAACAATTATTGCAGGCATGGGAATACGATGCAACCATCGCGCCGCCAGCGGGGGAGAGTTTTGCGGCGTTGCAGGTGCGCGTATGCGCAACGGTTGAGCGTCTGGCCCAAAATCATCCCAACCAGACCGTGGTCCTGGTCTCACATGTTGGACCAATCAAAGTCCTACTCTGTACGGCATTAGGGGCACCGCTCAGTTCGCTCTTGCATATGTTTCTTGACCCTGCCACGATCAGCATTGTTGATTGGCGACAGCCCTGTCCCGTGGTGCGACTGTTTAACAGCCACGCTCATCTGGGATGGGAACGGGCGCGCTGGATGTAATGCCGCAAGCTTACATGACCACTGGATAATATAGGCTATACCATCACAATTCCATAGAGAAGGATCGTTATTACTAGTGCAGAAGCAAGAGAGATAGTAGAGCTTGAGGGTCCAGGGGGCAAAGCCTCCCTGGCAAGGTTTGGGTGCCCCAAATGCTTCCCATAGGCATTGAGCGTTAAGCGGGGGTCCAGGGGGCAAAGCCTCCCTGGCAAGGTTTGGGGTGTCCCCAAGTACTCCCCATTTCCCAAAAGGGCTTGGGATTATGCACTAGTTATCTGGCCCAAAATAGCGTATAAAATAAGTAATGGAACGTTTTTGTATATGAAGAGGAGTGCCTGATGCGGTCGAGTGTACTTGATCAGAAGCCTTCGTTGGACATGGATGTTCATAAGTCGGGTCATAAGCCCTCTTACCAGACCCGCAAACCCAAATCTCCCCCGTATAGCCTAATAAAAGTATTCACCCCCGCAGAAGGTTGGCTCGCCTTAATTTTGCTCACCATTGCTCTGTACAGCGTTGCCTACTCGATTGTAGAGGCAAAGTGGGTGAGTAACAGCCCACTATTATACTGGAGTCCAGCGGTAGGTCTATTAGTTGGTCTGCTGATCTCCAAGACGCCGCGTGCACCGCAACCGGTATTGCATGTGGGGGCATGTCTTGTTGGTCATTGGCTGGCCATCTGGCTGACCAGTGTGGTTGCCTATCATATTTCCTGGATAGTACTGCTAGCTGGCTTGCGTGAAGCATTCACAGGCAATATTGCAGCCGGTTCGGTGATCAGCGCTGAGAGACTCTTTTTCTTTTACCTCACCTTCCTGACCTATTTCCTGGGCTACTTTGGGAGCTGGTTGATCTATCGTGCACACCTACCATGGCTAGTAGCCCTTGTCTATTGCTCTATATTGCTGGTCAATCTCAATTACGTCAAGCAAGATCTTTTATTTCTGGTCGTGATCCTGGTGGGATCTCTGATGTTGTTGATCGCAAGAGTGCGTCTGGCGAGCCAAGTATACCAGTGGAAACGAGAAGGTTTACATACCGACCATGCATGGTTGCGCTCGATTACTTGGCGTTGTATGCAGATTGCGGCGCTATTGGCTGTGCTTTCGTTATGCTTGAGTGGGCTGTTGCCCGCATTTCAACAGACGCAAGTGGGAAAACAATTTTGGGATAATATCAATAATGCATGGACAAACATTATCAATGGTCATGTCTCACTAGAAAATCCCTCCGGCGTATTACAGGCATACCAGGAGCCAGCGAATTTCTTTGGAGATCAGTTGACGATCACTGGTTCGGTCCGTTTGCCGGTAGGAGAAGTACTAAATTATAGGAGCAGTGACACGGCTCCCCATTATCTGGAAGGGTTTACGTTTGACACCTTTAATGGGCATACCTGGACTAGCTCATTGACACAAGAAAACAGTAGGTTCTTTAATGCAGATGAGGCTTTGCCGCTAGATGCACGGGTGCGTACCCATTCTCAGGTGACAGTAACGGTCTCTCTCGTACAGCCACCAGAGGGGACCAAGCCTTATATCTTTGGACCCGCGCAACCTCTGAAATTTGATATCCCGACTATTGTCTATAACGATGGTACCGCCGGAATGTGGGTACAGGGCAGTCCTCTCACCAAAGGGCAAGCGTACAATGTCCTTGCGGAAATGCCTAGCAACAGTGCAGCAGTGTTAGCCAGTGTGCCATTACCAGAGAAAGCTCCCCAGGTCTGGCACGCTGATCGTAAATTCCCAATTTTAAATATGTATTATATGCAACGCCCTCGTGACCTTTCACCGCAAGTCTCCATCTTGACGAAACAGTTAACCGCTAACACAGCTGACGCATATACAGCTTTAAAGTCGATAGAGCATTACTTTGGAGATCAGAAGACCTTTACCTACTCCGTGGATAATCCGCCAATTCCTGACAATATTGATGTAGTTGATTGGTTGTTGCAGCAGCATCGTGGCTATTGTACGTACTATGCCAGCGCAATGGCCATCATGGGACGTTTACTTAACATTCCCACACGGATAGCCAATGGTTTTAGTAACGGTCATTATGACCAGCAACGTCAAAAATGGGTGGCTGAGGGGACTGACGCCCATAGCTGGGTGCAAGCCTACTTCCCTGCACATGGCTGGGTTAATTTTGATCCTACACCTGGCTATTCCCTGGATGCGACACAGCAGCTGCCAACGCAGGCAACGCCTACACCTGTGGCCGCAAAATCTGATGCCAAACCCACGCCGCAGGCACAAGCCACTAGCACGGCTAAAAATGATGGACAGGTCATTCCGCCAATGCCTAGCTCTACAGCCCCAGCACATAGTACTAGTAGTGCAGTTAATCAGACAGTACTTATCTGGTTATCAGTCGTTGTACTGGTGTTATCTGTACTGGTGCTGCTTGCAGCTTTCGTCAGGCACTGGTGGCGCAACCTCTATGCCCATAGTACATTGATAGCTGGCCTATTCTGGCGTTTCTGCTGGATTACCAGTCGCGCTGGTCTCTCGCCCAAACCATGGCAGACCCCCTACGAGTATAGTAGCCAGTTGAGCGAGCACTTATTTCAAGCCCCGTCGAGGAAGGACATTGGTTCCCGCCACCTCGCCACAGGGAGAGTCTACATGCCAAATCCTAATGAGTCAAATAGAAATCCATTAGCACAAAATAACTCTCCTTTCCACCAGCTCACCGAGCTGTTTGTGCGTGACCGTTGGGGTGCTCCTTATGCCGTACCGCAACGGCAGGAGGAGCAACAGATGGAGCAATTGTGGCCTACGTTGCGTAACACTGCTTTGTTTCAATCCCTCAAACGGGTCGCGAAAGGACATTCACTTCTACTGCCTCCCCAGAAGAAAAGTATACACACTAAATCCTAATAATTCAAGTAGAATGCATTATGAGCATTATGGCACCAATAAGTCACCCGCCGCGCTGGGCGCGGTGGGTGACTTATGTGAGCGATAGTATTATCCAGCGCTCAGCTCAGCATCAGCAAGCATCGTATCATCGTCCATCTCGACTAGCTCAGCAGGAATAGCGGGGATCTCGATTTCCAGCTTCCCATTGGTAGCGTGCACGCGTACCTCGCCGTTTTGTGGAATATTCGCTAGCAGGATACGCAAACTCAATGGGACCGTAAGCATCTTCTCAATGACACGACGTAATGGCCGTGCTCCTTGCGTCTGACTGAAGCCCTCCCTGGCCAAAAGATCAATCGCACTATCTTCTGCGTGCAAGATCAATCCCTGTTCAAGCAGACGAGCCGCCAGTTCATTCATCTGCAAACGAGTGATCGCGCGAGCCTGCTCTTTATCCAGAGGATGGAAGATAATGACATCGTCAATACGGTTAAGAAACTCAGGACGGAAGGTCTGACGCAAGCGCTCCATTAAGCGTTCACGCTGCATCTGTTCACCGGTCTCTTTGATGTTTGCACGGAAGCCACTGGGCATAGAACGACCGAGCATCTCCGTACCTACATTTGAAGTCATGATCCAGATTGCATGTTGCGCATCAACGGTATGTCCCTGTGCGTCGGTAAGGCGGCCAGCATCAAATACCTGTAGGAAGAGGTCGAATACCTCTGGATGAGCTTTTTCCAGTTCATCCAGCAGCACAACGCAATGCGGGCGTCGTCGCAATTTCCCGGTCAACTGTCCTTCCTGATCATAGCCAACATAGCCGGGCGGTGCTCCGATCATACGCGATACGGCATGCTTTTCCATATACTCAGACATATCTACACGTATCAGGTGCTCAGGAGAACCAAAGACCTCCGTCGCCAACGCCCGCGCCAGTTCAGTCTTACCCACACCAGTAGGACCAAGGAACAAGAAGACACCAGAGGGACGATTACGCGGCTTGAGACCAGCTCGCGCGACCTGTATAGCCTGAGCAACGCGGACAATGGCTTCGTCCTGACCAATAACACGGTCACGCAAGCGAGCATCCAAGCTTAGCAAACGGTCACGCTCCTCACGGCCAGGTGCTCTCACCGGGATACCCGTACGATGAGAAATAATCTCTGCAATCATGGGGGCAGTAATGGAGAGTGAATCTTCATCACTATTTTGCTGTTCTTGCTCTTCATGCTCCTCTTTCTCCATTAAGAGGATACGTGCCTGTGAACAAGCCTCGTCAAGTACGCTACACGCCTTATCGGGTAAGCGCAGATTGGGAAGGTACCGTACGGAGAGTTGGACTGCTGCACGCAAAGCCTCGTCAGTAATCGGTGTGCCATGGTGCTGTTCGTAGAGTGAGCGCATCCCTTTGAGGATCTCCAGGGCTTCGTCAGACGATGGCTCTTCGATCAGCACGGGGCGCAACCGTCGCTCCATCGCAGCATCCTTCTCGATCAGACGAAACTCTTGCGGTGTGGTAGCGCCGATGCAACGTAAACGCCCACCAGCGAGAGCTGGCTTAAGAATACCTGCTGCGTCGATACTACCATCGGCAGCCCGTCCGGTACCAATCAACAGATGCATCTCATCAATGAAGAGAATAATATTGCCATTCCCTTCAGCCTCTTCCAACACCTTCAAGAGTCGCTCTTCAAACTCACCCCGATATTTTGTACCTGCTACTAGCGAACTCGCCGATAATTCAATCAAGCGTTTGCCACGCAGTTCAGGTGGGACCTTGCCATCCACAATGCGCTGTGCCAGTCCATAGACAATAGTTGTCTTGCCAACACCAGAATCGCCGAGCAAGATAGGATTATTGCGATCTTTGAGCATTAATGTCTGCATCAAGAGACGCATCTCCTTCTCACGTCCGATCAGAGGAGTCAACTGCTTATTGGTGGCCTGCTTGGTAAGATCGCGTCCCAAGCGCTCCAGAACAGAACTGCTGCCTTTAGCAACCCCTTCTGGACCGATCGCACCAGGTAACTCCTCTGGCACTGCTTCAGAACCGGGATTGGCCGAAGGCACGAGTTCGAGCAAAGCGCGTGCGTTGCTTTGCAAGATCAAGTCGATCAACTGCGCAGGATTAATGCCCAACTTTGTCAGTAACTCATGAGTCACGCCATCGCCCTCGCTTAACACAGCTTGTGCAATGGCACGCTCATCAACAGAAGAAGATCCTACACCAACTGCATTGCGCTCAGCAGTTTGCAAAATTTCTTTACAGCGGCGTGTTGGGAGAATAGGTGTATCAATGGTTGCTTTACCTGAACCGAGGGCCAAGCGAATCACATCACGCACTTGCTTGGGAGAAAATCCCAATGAGCGCAAGGCATCCTGCGTACATCCACCATCTAACTTGGTGAGAGCAATAAACAGGTGAGGTGTGCCGAGGTAGTCCTTATGCATGCGTCTGGCCTCGCCTAAAGCGAGTTCGAGGACGGCACGTAAGAAGCGGCGGTCAGGAGTATTACTCGATGGAAAAATTGGGGCCATAATATGACTATCATCAAACGAATCAAACTGCGGTTCAAGAGGACGTTCTTTTGTTGCCAGGGAGCTTGCTACCAAGCGTTGTGTAGGATCACCATAGAGCATGAAGCTCATCCACGACACATCATCAGTATAATGCTGTGCCATAGCGTAGCGTGTACGACGTAAGGCTTCACCTACAGTAACACCGTCAGCCACGTCTTGGTAAAAGAGTGCAACGAACTCGCGCATACGCACTGTTGCGATTGGCCAACGTGGCGCGACCACTGCGCCACTGCCAGCTGTCAACAAATTGCTGGCGAGACGCTCTGTTGCTTCATCGCGTTCTTGCTGGCTCAGTGCTGTATTGCCAGAACGAAGCTGCCGTTCATCTTCATGATAACTGAGAAATACGAGAGGACGACGGGGCAACGATTGAAATAATTGCTCAATCGCACTGCCGTCCAGACGCGAGTTTCCGGCTAATGCCAGCACAGGCTCCCCTTGCCCACCCGTGAGTGGTAAAGGACCGGCATAATGTAAAACATGGGGCGTTTCACTGCTAATACGCATGCGCATCTCTAACTGATTCGCCTGCTGTCGATAGAGAATGCTACGTGAGACTGATTCGGGAAGACTCGTGCACAAGGTTGCGACTTCTTCCTCTGCGCCTGGGCGTTCCCCGGTGGGATTTACCAGAAAAAGTACCGATAAGCCCTGTGCCTCACGCCGCCCTAATTTGCGTGTGGGACGTTCGGAAAATGCGGAGCGTGGTAGCCCCTCACCCAGGGTATCTCCGGGGTGTTCGTGCTGAGAATGAGAGGGACATCCAGACGACACAGAGCTTCTTGCAATGGGTTGGGGAGCATAATATCAAAGAGGAAGCGTCCTAGCGCAAGCAACGAGTCGGTGACGACACTCAGCTTCGCTGTCTGACGCTTCACGTCGCCGGAGACAAGTGAGTACATTGATTGTGAAGCCGCTTGCAAGGCACGACGTAACCGCTCACGCGTTTCAACGCTGAGATCAGTACTATACTCCTGGCCCGCTACCGGACCATCGGGAAGATCTAAGCGAAAACGGTAATTAAAGTCTGTACGTACTATACTTAAAAAGGCTGGTTGTTCCATGGATTCGTCTCTTCCACAATCTTCCCGTGAAATTGTATGGTAACAAGATTGTTACAAAAACAAACATGAGCTATAGCAAGTGCAGTATACGAGGCAGGACGCATAGGTGTCAATAGGCCATTTCACTACTTACACTCAAACGACTTATCCTGGCCGTCCATCACAAGATCTATGTGTTTTCCTGCTCCATTGAGTGTACCACAATTCGCCGCGCTTGGTAGGATAGTAAGGTCTAGTTCGGGAAATGTACTAGATTGCCGCTGTACAAGTAAGGTGTATGGACCAGAACTCAGCGCTGGTACATGCCAGGAGAGTGTTACGGTCATGCTACAGTTCTTGGGAATGACGACCCAGCCACTAAACATGGCACGTTGCGCTTCATCACTGACAAAATTCGTTGGCGCGCCCACTTTATTTAGCGGATGATTCAGCCCCGCATAAGGGTCATTTAACATAGTTGTTGCCGGACCCGCGCCAATCCTGCTGACACCATCTGCGCACAGCAGGTCTCCGTTACCATAAATGTCGTTGAGAGGACAGGGGCCATATCCAGCACCACAGAAGGGCTGTCCGCTGTCAAAGCCATCTCCTGCGAGAAACGTACTGTTGGGAGGAACATAAACGCGGATATAGTCGCGGTAGGTATCGAGACCATAGACCGGGCCAAGCTGGTTATAAACGAGATGCAATTGTAAGTTATGGGTAGCTCCACCTTGTGCATCTAATGTCACTTCATCATGCATGATGGTCCGCACGTATTGCGAGGCTTTGCTCGCGCTAACGTTTGCCTGCACGACATAGAGACCATCATGTGTCAGCGAACGATCCATTGCCGCCGCCGCACCCATGTCGAGCAAGAGCGCCTCAATCTGAGGATTGGTGACATAGAGCTGCACATCCTTCGTTTTCAGTGCAGTGAGTGTTTCGCGGGCAAGGCCGATGAATTCATCGGCTGGCGCATGACGAACATGATCCATCAAGGTACGAGAGAGCATTGCCGCAAAGAGCTTGCGCGCCTGGAGCGGATCATCAACATGTTCAACGATCTCTTCTTTACGAATACCATCATTATCGAGTTGATAATAGTGCAGGCGCTCTTCTAAATTCTGTGCAGTGATGGTCTCATGATAAGCGGGCAACGTCAATGGTCCCGTAATCTGCAAGACACGTCCAATGAAGACTGGCGAGAAAAGGATCAAGCCATCCACTTGGTGTCCAAATTCGTACTTGTACGCGTCCAGTGCCAGACGTGCGGAGGTGGGAAAATCAGCCGAGAGGTTTGAGTCGCGCAAACCCCAATTGGGAATGGGCCACCATAAGCGGTATGGCATGGGGGCCAATTTTCCCATATTGGGGGCCGTAGGATTTCTCTCCTCAAAGGGACCGATATCTTTGAGCGTAAATGGTGCAATACGCCCACCACTAATCTGTAGCTCGCCAAATTGTCCGGTAAAACCTCCGGTTGGGCGTAGCTCCGAGCGGTCCATTGTTTGCACCAGCAATGTGCGCGCTTCGTTCACACCCAATAGCCAACCTACAGCGTCCACTAGACTAGTGCCCTGCGACAGCTCAGCTCGTACCTGGGGGATAGCTTGTAGCACAATGGTAAGCTGCTGCCGTTGTTCAGCGCTGATCGGCAGTGTATTAAGTGAGACTGATTGTGAGAGCGTCTGTATCGTAGCTAGGTGCGGCAAGAGGGACTGTATTGTGTTCGCCATCAGTACTAGCATAGCAGGTGTCACCAGAGGCTGCTGGCTATCATTTAACAGCGGCCCACGAAATGTTGGGGCTAGCACGAAAGCCGTCTTTACTAGCACTTGTCCACAAGCCGCAACCTCTATGCCAATCTTAGCTAGAGCCTCTAACGAATGCAGCTGTTGCGGCCAGACCTGCGCCGCCACTCCAGCAGCAGCATCGTGCTGTAACATAGCCACACTTTGCTCAAAATCGCTTTGTGCAACCACGAACTCCTGTTGCGCCAGCTGTAGTTTCTTGACATCTAGCAAGCCTGTAGAATGAGCCTGCGCGCTGCTAAAGATCGCTTTGACCTGTAGCAAATGCGCAACGCCGTTGTGGGTATAGCTATAGATCATGCACGCATTTAGTTCTTCAAAAATGAGCAGAAGTCCTGGTATGAAGAGTACGATTAGCAGAGCAATGGCAAGCGGCTTCCTATAGCGAGCAATGCGACTCTCGATCTTGACGGCCTCCGGCTCAGCAACGGGCATGCCCATTCTCTCCTTCATAGATCAACCCCACCTATCCATCGCGCAACGCAAGCCCGTTGATCAACCCCACCTATCCATACCGCAACGCGCAGGGCACCCACAAGGGATGCCCCTACAATGGTACGCACGCGTCCTGTGATGCGCGTTCGTACCATTGCAGGGGCATCCCTTGTGGGTACCCTGTAAGGGCGAACGCCCGTTCTGTAAGGCTTATTTAGCAGGTATTGTCCCTCGTGGGTGTCCTGCGTGGCTTTGACCTCATTTTTTGTCTTGCCAGCGTTACCGATGTATGCTCCAAAAAACGTTAAAGCGTCTCTGTTGTTGTACTGCACAGTAAAAACCCCTATCTTCACATGCGGGATGCTTCACTGCATACAACGCATAAGACGGCTTAATAGTTGCATGTTTCAGGAGTGACCTAGTTTACGTGTCACGCGGCTACGCGTACGGGTCGGAGGTGGATAATACGATGGCGTTGTGGCGATAATATCGCCGATACGCAACTGCACCTGCAAGTAACGGTAGCCATGACGATGATAATGAGCAAAGAGCATCAAGCTATGATGAGCAATAATATCAGCCTCATCAGCGTGGCGTGAGAGCAACATCTGTCCCCCAATCGTCTCTTCGGCCATTGTCACCGCCATCTCTTCACCTTCCTCACCCATCACCAGCTTGCGCGTGTCGCGTCGGATACGATAAGGCCAGAGAATCAAAGCAATGGCCTGCCCTTTGAGGCGCTGCTCCTGTAAGCGTTCGCTCAGGTGGATCGCCAACTTGCGGATAGCAGCACAGGTCTCATCAGCATCGGTAGCCTGATGAAAACGTACTCGTGCATTCTGGCTTAATGGCGGTGCATCAGGAACCACCAGACTGCTATCCTCCCCGCGCGCAACATGATAGAGCCAACCCCCCAGGCGTCCTAAACGACGCACGAGACCCTCTTCGGATAAGAGAGCAACCTGGGAGAAAGTGGTAATGCCGAAGTCGCGTAGATGGGCCACGATTTCCGACACAGCAATCGGATCAACTTGCTCACCCTTGCCCTCGAATTCATGGCCGCCAGTATTGCTTAAATCGGGTAACGCACCCGGTCCCCCCGTGCCAGCTGAACGAAGTTGTAACAGCATCGAAAGTTGTAACGTCTGCACAAACGAGGCTTCACGGTCAGGCGGAATGTAGAGCACTCCTTGACGCCCATCGCGCCTACTCATCAGCGCCGCCAACTCGGCAATAGCCTTCCCATTAGCAATCCCAATCTGGGCAGTCAATCCCATCTCGGCAATCTCAGCGCATAAACGCTCAGCTGAGTTGACAGGCGAAATGAGAGGCAACTCACAGCCACGGAAATCAATAAACGCATCAGCGATAGGAATAGATTCAATAATACGAGAATAGGCACGGTAACGCTCACGCAATTGCTGCAACACTGGTTGATAGCGATCATAGGATGCAGGCAAAAAGCGCGTCCGTGGTGCGATACGATGAGCACGGCGTAAAGGCATGCCTGGCATAATGCCCAGGTGCATGGCCTTTGCAGAGGCATCTATCACGCGGCCAGGTTCATTGGGACGCCCGGTACCGGTCCCCACCACAAAACTCTGCCCCTGTAAGGAACGGTCAAACGTCTCCTCTAGAGTGCAATAAAAATGGCGGATGCGTACATGCATAATACCATGGCGCAGACGTGCCCTCTCCGCTGCACGTGCTGCCTCTTGCATCTCAATGGCCAAGTCTGGGGGCACACTCTCATCTGGTAGATGATTGCCCATTTCTTTATGAGAAGTTACTTGAGGTATATTAAATTCTTGCATAGGAATCTTCTAGCTTATATTCACAACTATTTAATGACGTGTTACACATCTATCTGGTAACGATTGGAAACATGTTCAAACCATATATTATAGGAGCGTAAATGGTGGACAACACGGACAGACAAGGATACATTGCCTGATAGTGGGCGTTGCATATAACCACCTTCCTTCATCATTTTATACTCTAAGTAACGTGCAATAGCAGCATGATTTGCATATCTATCACGAGAACTCGTGTACACTGGATTGTCATTCATCACTATGTGCCCTTATTATATCGCACCGCAAGATGGCTCTGCATAAGTGCTTGGAGGGATAATACGGCATGTCCATATGAATCGATCTTAACCAAGATGTTCCAGTTTTAACAGGAACGCAACCAATTTCCTCCCTTGTTCACCGCTGACAGAGCATATACTTAACGATCATTACAAATACACTCGTCATCTTAACCAAGGAGCCGCCAGATGTGCAAGGAGGCCACACCTCATTTGATGCCGGAATATACTACGGCAAATCAGTATACATACGAGGTTGTAAGCAATGTACACGATATGGCACAAAGCATACAACATATAACGGCAACACGCACAGAGCAGGTAGCGCTCGTCGCTATTACTTTATCGTTTGACTATACAGCAAGAGTCTACCCAAGCCGCTGTGATGCCAATCAAAGTGCCCGTTACTTTCTCAGTAACCTTCGTACTCTTGTACGTAAGACCGATGTTGTCTTTTTATTAGGTCATACATTCTATTTTGTGCTCATTGGAGCGAAGCTACCGGGAGCTAGCCTCGTACAGGAGCGTCTGTGGGAAGCATTGCTCTGGCGCGTTCACAGCGCAAACGAAGGCGAACTGCTACGCCCCCATACGATGATGATTGGGCATAGCGCATTTCCACTGCCACATGCAGACATACAGCAATGCATCACCGCCGCTCGTCAGGCCCAATTGAGCTTTACATGCTATCCAGAAAAACATTCGCGTCGAACAGCTACAACGAGTAAAATAGCTTTGGCTAGCAAAATAGCTACAACTACAGGCAGAGAAATATCATCAGTTAACGATACTGAAGAACTTCCGGTGCTGGCCCGTAAATTAGGTGTCCCCTATTTAACACTGCTACCGCACAAACTACCAGCCAAAGTGCGGCGCATTGTCAGCCCACAACTGGCACAAGAATTACATTGTTGCCCTGTAGGACGCGAACGCGATATACTGACAGTGGCGATGTCCGACCCGCAAGATCGCAATGCCTTAGAAAGGCTTAGCCGCGAGACGGGGTTGCGTATTTTTCCGGTGCTGGCTCATCCGCAAGATCTACAATCAGTGATTAAGCAACTTTGCTGAAACTTATACCTTATCTATTATAATAGCTTTGGAGTTAATAGTATTAGTCTGTGTGGTAACTGTTCAGGACGCCTCGCCATCTGCGGTGACTCGCCCGTTTGATGTGGTAGGTGGGCTGGGCGCAACCCAACCCACCTACCACATCAAACGGGACTTGCGAAGCGCCGCAGGCGCTGAGAAAGCTAGGAGAGGATATCTGAATAGTTGCGAAAAATTCGTAACTATTGAGGAAAGGTGTATATTCTTATGAGGATTCTGGTGACAGGCGGAGCAGGTTTTATTGGATCGCATATTGTTGACCAGTGTATTGCTGCTGGACATGAAGTCTTCATTATCGATAATCTCTGGCAGGGGGGCGGGGGTAAAGAGGCCAATGTGAACCCGCGCGCACGTTTCTATGAAGTTGATATTATTGATGAGTTAAACTTAGCACGTATCTTTGATCAGGTTAGGCCGGAGGTAGTTAGTCATCAGGCTGCGCAACATAGTGTGGCCGTTTCAACCAAAAATCCGACCTTTGATGCTAGTGTCAATGTCCTTGGCTTATTAAATGTGCTCAAAAACTGCACACGTGTTGGTACACGTAAGATCGTTTTTGCCTCCTCTGCTGCCACCTATGGCACGCCTGTACGGCTACCACTCGATCAGGACATTCCGCAGTTTCCAGAGTCTCCCTATGGCATTACTAAGATGGTTGCGGAGCACTATTTGCGCTACTGGCAAGATGCCCATAGTCTCAGATATACTGCCCTGCGCTATGGTAATGTCTATGGGCCACGGCAAGATCCCAATGGTGAAGCCGGGGTTCTGGCGATCTTCGCGCAGCGCTTCCTCAACCGCGAACCCGTGCGTATCGACTGGGATGGCGAACAGTGCAGAGATTATGTGTATGTCGAAGATGTCGCGCGCGCCAATGTGATAGCCTTGGAACGAGGCGATAATGATATATTCTGTATTGGGACTGGCCGTCCGGTCTCAGTCAATGAGCTTTACCGCACACTGTCCGGTATCGTTGGCTATCAGCCAGAGATAATACATGCACCAAAACGTGCTGGGGATATCTACCTCTCCTACTTGACCTGTGGTAAAGCTGAGCGTGTTCTAGGGTGGAAGGCTTCTGTTCCCTTTGAAGAAGGGGTTCGCGCTACGCTCGCATCTTTGCACTAAGTAATAGCGCAATTCATTGCGCTGTACACGCCAGCAAATCCCGTAGTTGCGCAATTTATTGCGCTAGGCCCATAGACAAAGAAAACAGGCACAACAAATTGTGCGGCTACGGGATTTGCTGTTCCTGCTTGGCACAATAAATTGTGCAGCTACGGGTTATTATTTCTCGCGCATCGCGCAATACATTGCGTAGCTACTTGGCGTGAGAGAGTAACAGCCTCTGTGCATATGAACGCACTACTCTACGCATGTGACGGGTAATAATATGTGCGAGAATTAGATGAGCATCTTCTTCTTGCTCTATATTATTACCGGGTGCCAGCACATAGGCATCTACCATATATTTAATCTTTCCCCCATGCGCCCCCAGCAAGGCGATAGTATACGCTCGTGAGCGGCAAGCCAGTTCAACGGCATTCATGACATTGAGTGAATTGCCACTGGCACTGATGGCGACCACCGCGTCAGCAGGCTCGATCATATTCGCCAATTGCTCGGCAAAGATGTATTCGTAGGCCGTATCATTGCTCCAAGCGGTAATCAAGGGCACATGGTCTGTTAAGGAGATGGCTTTCAAACGAGGGGCACCGCTCATAATAGTGTTCTTTGCCAGATCAAGCGCGAAATGAGATGCTGTCGCAGCACTGCCGCCATTCCCCATGATGAAAACACGACGACCATTATGATATACCTCTTCCAGTATAGAGAGTATATGCTGGAGTTGTGAGAGTGAAATCTTACCAAGCATCTGTTCAACTTCTAGTAGGTATTGGCTAATCCCCTCCATTATTCACCTCCAAGAGGAATATAGTCTTCTGCGTGGCTAGCATGATACGGTGCAACCCAGAGATGGCTAAAATGCGTTGCAACATTGAGAAGCACAGTTGCCCCTTGCTGATCAAAATGAAAGCTCATACGCTGCAACCCATGCTCCTCTAAGACACGTGTTACTTCATCTTGGGCGTGCTCATGACAATAGAGTAGCAAAAAGCCTCCACCACCCGCCCCGGTGATCTTACCGCCGGTGGCACCATGCCGTAAAGCCAGTTCATAACACTCGTCGATAAAACTTGTTGAGAGATTAGGGGCCAGACGACGCTTCTCCTGCCAGGAATAATGCAAGTGGCGGGCAAACTCGTCAAGCTCTCCACACTCCAGGCAACGTTGTACTTCGCTAGCAGTTCGTTTAATATTATGCAATGCCTGTAGAACAGATCCGTCTCGTTCTAGCGTTGACTGACGCTGCTGCTTCAATATTGATGTCGATGCGCGTGAACTACCGGTAAAAAATAACATGAGCCGCCGTTCTAGCGCCAGCCTGCTAGCGTGGGCCATCTTTATTGGCTCTACGGTAACGCCTGCGCTAGTAAACGTAATTTTATTCATGCCTCCAAACGCAGCTGCGTATTGATCCTGCTTCCCAATAGGTATGCCCATTTTCTCTATTTCGATACAAGAGGCCAGTTCGGCAATCTGGTATCTGGTCATCGGTTGCTCAATGAGCGTAGAGATGGCCTGTACGAGTGTGACAGCTGCGGCACTCGATGATCCTAAACCCGTGCCTGGGGGTACCTCGCTGGCAACAAAAAGATTTACTCCCCGCCGCAGACCAAAATGATGCAGGATTGCTTTGGGGAGCGCGAGGTCTCCGTTCCAGCAGAGGTCATGGTAAGGGTTGTGACGAAATAGGGAACGATAGTCAGCTGAAATGACCTGTAAGTCGTCTGACTCGTTGGTTGTGATAATTGCATAGAAGTATTTGTTGATTGTAGTGCTCACTACCACTCCACCATAGCTGGCATAGTATGCCTCCAGGTCGGTTCCGCCACCACCAAAGCTGATGCGCATCGGTGCTCTGGCAATTAACATCTTCTTTCCACCTCTTGAATAAATGATACCTTGTTTTTTGAGCAATAACACGCCCCGTAGCTGCACAATTCATTGCGCTGTGGTCCCCGCTCAATACAAGTGTTTGTGAGGCCACACGGCGCAATAAATTGCGCAACTACGATTTTCTCCTTATTTACACGTATTAAGGAAAAAATTACCCTAAAGCCTGGCGCATTGCCTCAATAAGCACCTTTGCGACCACCGGGCGGGTGAATTCGCGTGGCGGTATTTGACCATCGCGCAACATCTGACGCACCTTTGTGCCACTTAAGACGACATGGTGTTCACTGTCATGAGGACAGGTCTTTTTCGATGCCATCGCATCACAGACTTTGCAGAAGAAGGTGTGATCGAAGAACATCGGTGTGATCCCTAGCGCAGCGGCATCGAATTCGGAGAAGATCAACTGCGCATCATACGTGCCGTAGTAATTCCCTACACCGGCATGATCACGCCCAACAATGAAGTGCGAACAGCCGTAGTTTTTGCGCATCAATGCATGAAAGATAGCCTCACGTGGCCCGGCGTAACGCATGGCAGCTGGCAACACACCCAGCAAAGCACGATCGGCAGGATAGTAATCCTTGAAGAGTACTTCATAACAACGCATGCGTACGTCAGCGGGAATATCATCCCCCTTGGTATCGCCAACCAGCGGATGCAGATAAAGACCATCGACCGTCTCTAAAGCACATTTCTGGATATATTCATGAGCACGATGGACGGGATTGCGTGTCTGAAAACCAACTACTCGTCTCCAACCACGCTGTGTAAATAATGCACGTGATTGTGTGGGAGTGTAACGATACTGCGTGAAGGTTTGAGGTTGTAACGCGACAACACGAACAGGACCTCCAAGCAAGATTTCTGCTTGCTGGTAGACATTCTTCACGCCCGGATGCGCTTCATCTTCCGTACGATAGACTTCACACGCTTCCAGCTGCTTGTCATAAGCATATTTCTCCTGTACAGTCATCACTGCTTGTAATGCCCCGTCGGCATTCACCAGTGCCACTTGCGATCCTGCTTGCACACCCTGTGCTAGCTCTGTAGTAACTGCTAAAGTGATTGGAATTGACCAGGGGAGGCCATTGCGCAAGTGCATGGTGTTAATCACGCTGAGGTAATCATCGCGCGTCATAAAGCCATTTAGTGGGCTATACGCGCCATTAGCCAGCATTTCTAGATCCGCTAGTTGACGCGAACCAATGGTGATCTGTGGCAGTCCATGAGACAACTCTGCTAACTCAGCACGCTCAGACGTGCTTGCCATATTGATAACAAGTTCTCCTCCGTGAGGAGCTATCAGTTCGTTCGACATTCAAGTATGATCCATTCCTCTTGTATGAGACAATAATTGCAGAAGCACTGGCAAATGCCACCTCAAACAGTAATGCGCTCTGTGGCGATCTGCACTTCATCATCTTGCATACGCTCTGCTGCAAGATAGCCCAGTTCTTCTAATCTGGCAAAAATGCGCTGCACGCTTTCTTCAATCTCTTCTTTATCGGTCTCAATCACGATCTCAGGATGTTCCGGCTCCTCATAGGGATCGTCAACGCCAGTGAAGTTCTTGATCTTCCCTTCATCAACCAGCTTGTATAGCCCTTTGACATCGCGCTGGCGGCATACTTCAAGAGGGCACTTCACATAGACTTCGACAAAAGCGCCAATTTCTTTACGTGCCCATTCGCGCGCTTCATAGTAGGGCGAGATCGCAGCAGAAATGCAAACGACGCCATTACGACTCAGCAACTTGCAGACAAAGGCAATACGCTTAATATTGGTATCGCGGTCCTCACGGCTAAAAGTGAGTCCCTTGCTCAAGTGAGTGCGTACAACATCACCATCTAAGACCTCAACGTTGCGTCCTTGCTCCTGCAAGCGCTGCTCAATAATCTCAGAAAGGGTACTTTTACCAGAGCCAGATAGGCCAGTAAACCAGATAGTAAAACCAGTAGTATTTGCCATTGGTAATATGCTCCTTGGGTACTTTGGACACTTTGGGTACTTTATCGGTCGAGCTGCTGCATCTGGCAGTATGCAGGTCTCTGACACGATAAAGAATATGCCCTCTACCACTAAAAGACTCGTCCCTGCATATCTGCGGGAATAGGCACATTCAGGTGACGCAAAATAGTGGGGGCAATATCCATCAACTGAAGTCCCGTCAGTTCACGCCCGCCTGGACCTTCATGCACGTCAGGATCACGCCTGATGACGATGCCAAACTGGGCATGATTACAATCGTCGGGACCTGTATCATTCTCAAAGGTATAGATCGCATCATAGCCAACGCTACCAACAGAGCGCCAGTATAAGTCACCGAAGTAGACAAGCAAATCAGGCGGGAAACCGTTCCATTGCTGATAGATCTCCTGCGGCTTAAAGACAGTAGTCCCTATATGGTTGCCTTGGGGATCAACGATGGCCTCAAGCTTCGCTTTGAGTTCATCACGCAAAGCCTCAACCTCGCAAGGTTTCACGATGCCTTGCGGCTCCCGTCCCTCGATATTGAGGAAGATACGGGCATAGTAGCCACCATCTCCCCACACCTTCGTCCTACGCCAGTCAATCTCGCACTTGTTGATAGCGGTACGCTGCTTGGGATACGACTTCAGTGTCAGATATCCCTCTTTGATTAGCCATTCATTCACACAAATACCGCCATTCATCTTTTTTGCACCATGGTCAGATACGATAAAGACCGTTGTATTATCATCCAGCAAATCTAATATCTGGCCGATCTCGTGGTCAATATAGCGGTAATAATCGCGAATGCTTGTGTTATAAATGGGATGTACCTCGTGTTTGTGATGCGTAGGATCATGGTATTTCCACAATCCGTGGTGAATACGATCAGTCCCCATCTCTACAAACATAAAGAAGTCCCAATTTCTTTCCACAATCCACTTTTTTACTAAACTAAAACGCCGTTCCGTCATCACATGAATCTGGCGCAACAGGAAATCTTTGTCATCGGTACGAAAATGCGGAACATCAACCAGGTATTCCCCAACTGCCTGCTCGATCTCCTGCATAGCAGCAGCAGGATAGGTATAGGGACGTTCACGATTTGTGGTTGAAGGTGTCAGGAAACAGCCAACCTGAATACCGTTCACTGGCTTTGGTGGATATGTTTGCGGAACACCAATCGTAATCACCTTTTTGCCAGCACGCGATACGATATCCCAGACACGGTCGGTTTTTACCGCGTTAGCATTAGCGAGCACACTTTTCTCATATGAGTAATCAGCGCGATTACGGAAGCCATAAAAGCCCAGCGTACCAGGATCTTTGCTGGACATCATCGAACTCCAGGCAGGCACTGTAATAGCAGGAATACAGCTCTCCAGTTTTCCCCAGACGCCACCATGCATAACGCGCTTGAAATTTGGCAATTCATCCCTCCACTGCTCAAAAATAAGCTCAGGTGGGGCACAATCTAAACCGATAACGAGCACTTTTTTGCGTTGATCCATGAAAACAAACCTCTCTCAACCTTCTTTATTATATTATGATGAACTACAAGAAATAAATACAAAATAAGCAAATATGTCTCATGTTGTATGTTAATTTTAATCAATAGCCTACTCACTATTAAGCGTAGCACTCGCACCTAACGAAAATGGTTAGGAATAAGTAGAGATGCAGTGGTGAAAACTTCGGTTCCGTAGTGGAATAACAGCTATGACCCTTAGAGTTGACATAGATAATGTAACATGCTTCACAGCCTCCCCTCCAAAAAGTGATAGAGTAAGTGGCAATGTTACACAATCCACGTCTGTAGACAGGCGTGCCGCGCAAAACACCACGAGGAGTAAAACATGACCACAAACAACAAAGTACGCGTGGCAGTCATTGGTGCAGGTAACTGTACCAGTTCACTCGTACAAGGCGTTCAATATTACCGCAATGCGCAACCCGACGATTTCGTGCCAGGGTTGATGCATGTCAATCTTGGAGGGTATCACATCAGCGATATCGAATTTTCGGCAGCATTCGATATAGATAGTGATAAAGTTGGCAAAGATCTGAGCGAAGCCATTTTTGCTGGCCAAAATAATACCTATCGCTTTGCAGATGTTCCGAAACTCAATGCGAAGGTCTATCGCGGCATGACTCACGATGGGCTAGGAAAATACCTCTCGCGCGTCATTACCAAAGCTCCTGGAGCCACGGATGACATTATTAAAATTCTGCACGATACGGGCACGGATGTCGTCGTGAACTTCCTGCCGGTCGGTGCGGAGACCGCGACAAAATGGTACGTTGAGCAGATTCTGCAAGCCAAAGTAGGCTTTGTGAACTGCATTCCCGTCTTCATTGGGCGCGAACCATATTGGCAGGCACGTTTCAAAGAGGCAAACTTGCCGATGATTGGCGATGATGTTAAGAGCCAGGTGGGGGCAACCATCGTTCACCGCATGCTCACACGACTCTTTCGTGAGCGCGGTGTGAAGTTGGAACGCACCATGCAATTGAACGTTGGTGGCAATACTGACTTCTTCAACATGCTAGAGCGAGATCGCCTGGAATCGAAGAAGGTCAGTAAAACCAACGCTGTCACCAGCCAGCTTGACTATGAAATAGATGCCGACAACGTACACATTGGCCCCTCCGATTATGTTGCTTGGCTAACGGACCGCAAATGGGCCTATATCCGCTTGGAAGGGCGTACTTTCGGCGATGTTCCACTCAATGTGGAACTCAAACTCGAAGTATGGGACTCCCCCAACTCAGCGGGAGTGGTCATCGATGCCGTACGCATGATTAAGCTCGCCCTCAATCGTGGCCTGAGTGGGACACTAGAAGGACCGAGCGCATACTTAATGAAATCGCCCGCAGTCCAATATCCCGATGATGTTGCTCATGACATGACAGAAGCATTCATCAGGCAAGAATCATTCTCCACTGCGTCTGCTCCCAGCGCTTCTGATGATCAGGGAAGCGCTCCAGAGCAGGCTAATGGATACATAGTCAAAACTGAGTAGCTAGTGGTACATAAAGCGTATGCACTACCATATGCAGCACGTTATGAGAGTGCATACACCAATTACCTTAGTGCTGTTGTACTGGAGTGTTTGGTTCAGGTGTGTCACGTGTTGTACGCAGTAATTCCTCGCGTACAATCGTCACGTCAGGGGGGGCGCTAATGCCAATTTTAACACGCTCACCCTCGACAGCCAACACTGAAATGTTAATTACCCCAGCAAGCACTATACTTTCACCAACTTTTCGTCGCAATACAAGCATGCGAAGCTCCCTTCACCAGAAGCACATTCTCAGCGTCCCTGCGCTGCGACAAACGCCCAGAGGGCGCTTCTTTCAGCGTGACCGCATAAGTAAATCGCTTAAGTAAATCGGTTCTGTCCACTAAATTCACTCTCGTTACCTTGCACAGACACTATTCGCGTACCGAAAAGGATACGATCTACAAACAACTGCTTACTAATAACTCATGCAAAGGGCTTTCCTTTGTATTTTCTTAGCAAGCTTCCCTACTATCAAGAGTATATGGTCTCCCGCGCTAATCTGCATACACAGACATTCGACCTCGCGTAGCACCGCCTACCTGTTATCAGAGTACCTCCCTGCTGTACTCGCCAGAAGAAGGTGCATATCAACCATGATCTGCTTTTTTTTCTAGTCCCTCCAATCCCATGACGGGTGTATTGGTACCTCTGGTAACGAATAGGAGACCATTATACTACCACACTACAACTACAAAGCACTATGACACTCGCTGCCTACTACTAACACTACTACTAGCAATAGCTTTTCGCTGTTCAGTATTCTTACTATCTTTCAGCTTGCGAGCATCACTTGTCTTTGTATCATCATTTTGATAGGAATGTAAAGACCCCCGTAAGCGCATGATCGCTTGCATATGCAATTGACAGACACGAGATTCAGACACTCCGATAGTTTTACTGATCTCTTTCATCGTTAGTTCCTCTTTGTAGTATAAAGAGAGCAACAACTTCTCCCGTTCTGGCAAATGCTCAATTGCTCTTGTCAGGGCCATCACTAGTTCTCCATGTGCTACCTGCTCTGCTGGTTCTAGTGCTCCTTCATCCTCCAAAAGATCACTGAGCGCAGTCAATTCGTCTTCTTGCACTAATGAACCAAGCGGTGCATCCAACGATAAGATAGTAGCGCTCATCTCAAGAAGCATCTGGCGATAACGCTCTGGCGTCACAGCAAGCGCGGTCGCTGCTTCATCCTCGGTCGCGGGCCGCCCCAGACGTTGCTCTAATTCTGCCAGCATACTCTCGATCTGCCGTATATGAGAAACTGCCGAACGCGGTAGCCAATTAAGTTGCCTGATCTGATCAATGACTGCTCCCCGTATGCGAGGGGTGGCAAAGGCTTCAAAGCGCACTCCTCTTGAGAGATCAAAGCGATCGATTGCATTAATTAATCCTATCATGCCATAGCTAATCAGGTCCTCTGCATCCAGAAGACTTGTCGGTGGTATTCCCAATCTCCCTACGACGAAGCGTACTAGTGGCGTATACGCGGTAATTAGTTGGTTGCGTAATTCATGACTCCTGGTCTTTATAAACGCCATCCAGACATCATTTATCATTACTGATACCCCCATACTCCACTCCTTTCTGCGTACAACTCCAAGCCCATACGAACTTTCCCTTCTTAGTCTCATGAGCAGAGTGTAGTGGGTCTGCTTATTTATTCATATTGACCAAGGTCCTTCTTCCAACTATGCAAAGGTCCTGAAAGCAGGGCATCCTTTATTATGGGTGCTGCTATTGTTTCTGCTTGCCCCGGTCGATAAAGGAAGCTAGTGCAAAAACAAAAGAGCTGATAGGGATTGGGGTCCAGGGAGCGAAGCCACCCTGGCGGGGTTTGGGGTGTCCCCAAATGCTTCCATTCCCGAAAAAGTTTTGGGATTATGCACTAGAAACAACTAGAGAAGAGGAAGAATGCCTATGAAAAATACTTCACAGCCTTTCATGGGGGAGTATCACGAACGCGCTGTCCCATCTGTTGGGGCTGAGCTATCCTGCACACAAACTACCCATGAACAAACACAGTTAGCTCTCTTGCTAGAAGCTAACTTCTCACGCGATGAGGCGACGAAACTGCTTGTGTTGCGCGAAAATTTGCATGAGAATAGTGAGATGCGCCAACGCATGGAAAATGACTACCGTATGCATTTTGTACGCTGGCTCTATGAACACGGCGAATTGAGCGACTTTAGCCTTGCCAAAAATCAATAAAATTGGTGCTTGTCATGCTATGCAAGTTATGTTATACTCCTCTGCGGAGAGATGTCAGAGTGGTCGATTGAGCCGCTCTCGAAAAGCGGTAAGGTTAACGCCTTCGTGGGTTCAAATCCCACTCTCTCCGCTCAACTGGAGGAGTCTCATAGTGGTCTAGTGAGCACGACTGGAAATCGTGTAGGGTGCATAGCTCTCGTGGGTTCGAATCCCACCTCCTCCGCCCTTCCTAACCCCTTCCCACCACCATCTTGCTTCCCGATGGTAGTCGCGCAATTTATTGCGCCAGGACCACAAACAACGAAGAGCTGGCAGAATAAATTGTGCGGCTACGGATGTCTTTGGCGAGCACAGCACAGTTTATTGCGCAACTACCATCTTTTCACGTACAGTTGACTGCGTAATCCTGCTTAATAAGATGATCTATGCAGACAATCAATGCGTAATACAGAGCAAGTACATGGAATGGAGACACGGCATGACTTGCCAGGATTTTGAAGAACTTTTAGGTGCCTACGCGCTTAATGCGGCTACCTTAGAGGAACAGCGGGCTGTAGAGCAACATCTGACCCACTGTTCCCATTGTACCCAACTCTTGCGCGACCTCCAAGGCGTAGTGGACCTTTTGCCTTTAGCTCTCCCAATGCAGGAACCGTCTCCTGCGCTCAAAGGACGTATTTTCTCGTCAATTACTGCTCAACCACAGCAATTACCGCAGAGAACTTCAGGCAGTCAAGGGCGACCGCGTGTAGCTCTCTCCTCCCGCTGGCACCTGCTGAGCAGTCGTCTAATATTTTCTGTTATAGTGGTCTTGCTTGTTGCCTTATTAGGTGGCGCTATTATCTGGAACCTGACATTACAACAGCAGGTCATCCAACTTTCGGCCAGGGCTGAGCATACCAGGATTTATACCCTGCAAGGAACAGCTTTAGCCCCCAGAGTCAGTGGACAATTGATTTATTTAGCGGATCACCATCTCACGATCCTTGTAATCTACGGTCTACCCCCGCTCGTTGGACATCAGATCTATGAGGGCTGGCTCATCCATGGCAACGAGCTAGTGAGCTTAGGACGCCTGGCTCTCAACGCACATCTGGCGACTACTAATAGCAACCGTACAATTGATGGCTATACAACTGCGGCGGTGAGCCGAGAACCCGATGCTC